>CAIXUF010000255.1 GCA_903922535.1 Candidatus Hydrogenedentota bacterium | reverse complement strand
TAGGTGGGGTCGGCGTGGGTGGTTGCATGGGAGGTCTCGGAACAACCGCCCTGGTCAATGGCGATGTCCACGAAGGCCGAATTGGGCTTCATCTGGCGCACCAGTTCGCGCGTGAGCAGTTTGGGCGCCTTGGCGCCGGGAATGAGCACTGAACCAATGACCAAATCGGCCTGGCACACTTCCTCGGTGATGTTGGCCCGGTTGGACATGAGCGTGGTGACACGGCCACCCATGATGTCGTGCAGATAGCGCAGCTTGGCGGGGTTGATGTCGATGACGGTGACGTGCGCGCCCATGCCCACCGCGACCTGGCAGGCGTTACTGCCCGCCACGCCCGCGCCGAGAATGACCACCTTGGCCGGTTTCACGCCGGACACGCCGCCCAGCAGAATCCCCGAGCCGCCCGAAGGCGCCTCCAGGCAGTGCGCGCCCACCTGCACCGACAGCCGTCCCGCCACCTCGCTCATGGGTGTAAGCAAAGGCAATGAGCTGTCGTCAAGCTGGATGGTTTCGTAGCCGATGGCCGTGATCTTTCGGTGCAACAGCACCTGAAGCAGTTCCCGGTTCGACGCCAGATGCAGGTAGGTGTACAGGATCTGTCCCGGCCGCATGAGATTGTATTCTTCCTCCAGCGGCTCCTTAACCTTGGCGACCACGTCCGCCCGCAGCCAAATCGCCGCGGCCTTGGCAATCATCTTCGCGCCTGCGGCACGGTAGGCTTCGTCAGGAATCCCTGTTCCCGCGCCCGCGCCCTTTTCCACCAGCACCTCATGGCCGTGCGCAACCAGCGCGCTCACCCCCGAAGGGACCATGGCCACCCGGGCCTCGCCCGGCTTAATCTCCTTGGGCACTCCAAAAATCATCGGTTCATCTCCCCATGGTTGGCACCCCCCATTGACGGGGAAGGCCGCGGTTCTGGAAAATAGAATGCCAGAAATGGCGCGCAGATGCGAGTGAGGGTCTTGGGTCTTGGGTCTTGGGTCTTGCGGGTGCAGTCAGAACGTGGGTGCCATACGGCAGCGTTCTACAATTCGTCTATCTCGACCACAATATCCGCAAAACCCACGGTCACCCCAGCCTTTTGCCGTTCACTGCACCTTATCCGTCAAAATCACGTCCTGACCAGAATTGACAGATATCCTGTCGTAGTCCCTTGCCTTCTGTGCTTCACTAGACCCAAGACCCCAGACCCTAGACCCTGTTTGTAAACAATTTATTGTGGTTCTCGGCAGACCTTGCCACAATATGTGCGATTGGGTCGTATTTTCTGTTGCAACCCGTCCCCCGGCTCTGCTAAGATGCAATCCCGTTAGAGCAACGGGATCTCCCCCCTCTCTAGCCTATGCAGAATACTTGGGCTGAATTCATTTGCAAGGCGGAGTACGCAGCATCGTGACCATAAGTTGGCCGCTACGATTGTTTGTTGATCCAGCACGAAACGCCCGAGCCGCCTCTCCAGAAAACGTCCCCGCAACACACAGCGCAATACTACCGTCAGCGCGGCAGAACCATGCCTGCGGCTGGGCTCGCGTCGCGCCGGCGAAGAAGAAATACGCAGGTATAGAAGCAGTGGTGCCGGAAGGCCTGAAACGGGTTCAGGTGATCCTGGCGGCACAGAGGAAGGAGAAAGAATCATGACCAAGTACGTCTTTACAACCGGGGGGGTGGTGTCGTCGGTGGGCAAGGGCATTCTTTCAGCCAGCCTCGGCATGCTGCTTGAATCGCGCGGGCTCAAAATTGCCATGATGAAACTGGATCCATACATCAACGTGGACCCGGGCACAATGAACCCCTACGAGCACGGGGAGGTGTTCGTGACCGACGACGGCGCGGAGACCGACCTGGACTTGGGCCATTATGAGCGCTTCACCTCGGCCAAGCTGTCGCAGAAAAGCAACGCTACGACCGGCGCGGTGTACAACGCCGTGATCCAAAAGGAACGCCGGGGCGAGTTCCTGGGCAAGACGGTGCAGGTGATTCCGCACATCACCGACGAGATTAAGGCGCGCATCCGCCAGTTGACCACCGAGGAGGACGGGGTGGACGTGGCCATTGTCGAAATTGGCGGCACGGTGGGCGACATCGAAAGCCTTCCGTTTTTGGAGGCGCTGCGCCAGTTCCGGCTTGAAATCGGGCCGGGGAACTGCTGCTTCATCCACGTGACGCTGGTGCCCTACATCGAGGCGGCGGGCGAGTTGAAAACCAAGCCGACCCAGCACAGCGTGCGCGCCCTGCGCGACATCGGCCTGCAACCCGACGTGATTGTGTGCCGCACGGGCACGAAGCGCCTCGGCCCGGACCAGTGCGCCAAGATAGCGCTTTTCTGCAATGTGACCGCCGACGCGATCATCAACGCCGAGGACATGTCGCCGCTCTATGCGATTCCGCTCAACTTCAAGAGCCAGGGTCTGGACACCACGGTGCTGCGGCTGCTGCACATCGATGCGCCCGAGGGCGACGTGACCGAGTGGACAGCCATGGTGGAGCGCCTGAAAAACGCGGACAAGGAGGTGCGCATCGCCGCGGTGGGCAAATACGTGGGCCATGACGACGCGTACAAGAGCATCAACGAAGGCTTTGTCCACGCGGGCATCGCGAACGACTGCAAGGTCAAGCTTCAGTGGGTGGATTCGGAAAAACTGGAGCAGATGGACGACGTCGGCGCGGCGCTGGCCGAGTTCGACGGCAT
>CAIXUF010000254.1 GCA_903922535.1 Candidatus Hydrogenedentota bacterium | reverse complement strand
TCTTATGAAAATGTCCCATTATGGAACGGTTGTGTCCATGAATTAACCGCATTTTCTTGCTTTTGGTTGCGAGCTTGCTCGTTCCCGTGCTCAAAAAGGGCGGCATTTCGCGCGATAGACGGATGCGTTTGCCCCGCCCTCACGTCTCCTGCGGCACACGGCTGCGCCATGTCATGATCAGGCCCAGAGCGACAAAGAAAAGTCCGATGCCCGCGTCCAGGCCTTTGGCCAAGGCGCCGTCCACCCAGGGCACCACGGCCAGCATCACGCATGCAATGACCGCAAGGCTCACCCCCACCACGCGGAACGGCGACATGATTGCGCCCTTTGCCGCCGCCGCCGCCACGTCCTCGGGCAATTGGCCAATGGGCGTGTCCAGTTTCTTTGCAAAGGCATCGACCCGCGCCCGCGCCGCATCGTCCGCGCGGCCGCCGAAGAGGAACACGGCGGCGAGGGTGATCGCCGCGGAACTGAGGAACAGCGCCATTTCAGCGTTCATCGCAAAGCCCGCGAGCACCACTTCCTTGGTGTCGGGATGCCATGCGAGGCCGGGCAGGCTGACTTCGCTGTTGTAAAGTGACATGAAGAAGAGGAGGAGGCCCGTGAAGGTGCCGCAGGCAAATCCCGCGATGGCCCCGCGGTTGGTGGCGCGTTTTGAGATCAGGCCGAGGAGCATGGGTATGGCGACCGGCGCGGTCGCCACGTCGAACAGGGTCACCATGATGCGGAAGAGCCCCTCCGCCTTGGAGACACGCGCGATAAGAAAGGCGGTGCTGATGCCGAAGGCGCCAATCAGCAGGGTCATCAGCCGCCCCGAGTACACGAGTTCCTTTTGCGAGGCATTGGGGCGAATCAGGCGTTTGTAGACGTCGTTCGTCAACACGCTCGCACAGGCGTTGTAGTCGCCGCCCAGGCAGGACATCGTCGCGGCGAACATCGCGGCGATGGCGAGTCCCAGCATGCCCGCCGGCAGCAGTTCGCCGCACAGCGCGGGGTAGACGTGTCCGGCATCGGCCAGCGAGGGCAGGAACTGGCGCGCCGCAATGGCCGGGAAGAACATGAGCGGCGGGCCGACCACATACAGCCCAACGACCAGCCAGCCGGTCTTGACGGCGTCCTTCTCCGTCGCGACGCAATAATAGCGCTGGATCAGCGGCCAGTTGATGCTGCTCCATGCCAGCGCATAGAGGACGACCAGGTGCAGGATGTAGGGCCATCCGTATCCCGCGCCCGGGGCCGACATGTGAAAGAATCCCTCGGGTGAATGCTGGAAAATGACCGCCAGCCCGCCTGCCTTGACGATGGAGAGGGGCAGGATGACGAGCATGCCCGCGGTGAGAATGGCAAACTGGATGAAATCGGCCACGGACACGGCCCACACGCCGCCCATGAAGGTGTAGAGCAGCATGACGCCGCCCGCGCCGACGATGCTGTAGCCGATGCTCAGGCCGGAGCAGACGGACACGAAGGTGCCGGTGGCAAAGAGGCGGATCGCGTCGTTGACGATTTTGACCGGGATTCCCTGCCAGACGAAAAGCTGACGGAGCGTTGCGCTGTACCGGGCCTCGAGGAACTCGACCGGACTGTCGATGCGGGCGCGCCGCCAGCGTTTCGCGAAAAGCAGCGTGCTGAACAGCGTGGCCGGCACCGCGACCCACAGCGAGGTGATGCCCACCCATCCGTAGCGGTAGCAAAGCGAGGGATAGAGCACGAACGCCATCGCGCTGAAGCTCGACATGTAGAAGGACACCCCGCTTATCCACCATGGAATGCTGTTGCGGCCGGTGAAATAGTCCTTCATCCCCTGCATGCGCCGGTAGAAGTAGATGCCGATGCAGAACATGAGCAGGAAGTAGCCCGCCAGCATCACATAATCCGGAGTTTGCAGATGGCTTTGTGGTTGCATCAGCACGGCATCCTTGTCGTTGGAGGGCGTTTAGTAACCGGCCAGGCATTGACGCCACCTACCCCGGCGTCACGGCGTTATTCTATGGGATTCCTTTCCCGGTCCGCAAACGCCCGGGTTGACTCACGGCAAATGCACCCGGAGGACGGGGAGGAAAGGCCGGGACAGCAATAAATGGCACCGACCCCGGCATCCCCTCCGGTTTTCCGCGCTATTCTCCGTCCTTGTTGTCGTCGTCCATCTCGGCAATGTGGAACTTGTGCAGCATCCGGTGAATCGCGGGGATGAAGAGCACACCCATTGCCGCGATGAAGACCAGTCCCGAGAACAGCGCATAGCCTGACGCGAAGAGCTTTCCCGCATCTGTCTGGAGTGTGCCGACCGGGCCCATTCCGCCCAGAATCATCGAGGCGTTCAGGGTGGCGTCCACCCAGCCAAACCCCTCAATCCAGTGGTAGCCCGCCATGCCTATGAACAGGGCCGCGGCGACCATGCCCAGGCACAGCAGCGCATGCCATGCCATGCGCCAGACGAAATCGATTCGGGACAACAGCGGGTCTTGGTGATGCTCGTACATGCGGGCTCTTTCCTTCCCATGAGGGGCGTCTCAAACCACGGCAACCAAACGTTTACAAGACCGTGGGGCGGTGACTCCGGGCAATCCTTTTCTGAATCCGGGCACCGGCGAACCTTCCAATTTTGGAATTTGGCGTTCGGCGCATGATTTGCCGCCACAGGTCGGCGGCCTCGTTGGGCATGCCCATTTGTTCATCCAACATGATGGAGAGCCGCCATGCGGCCTCGGCCCAGACGGCTGTGTTGCCGTGGAACCGGTTCAGCGCCTCGCGGTACAGTTCCATGGCATAGTTATAGCGTTTCTTGTCCGCCATCAGTAGCGCTCCGGTGAACAACGGTTCGGGGTCTTTGGGCCGGGCGCGAAACTTGGCCAGAAACCCCTGCGTGGCCAGTTCATACTGGCCTTTGAGCGCGAGGGTGCGCTCGCGTCCGTGTGAACTTCGGGCGGGCGTTGTGATGCTTGACGAGAATATCGCATCCACAACGGCCTTTGCCGTCAGACCGCCCACCATCTGGGCGTAGAAGTACAGCGCGGGGACCCACATCAACACCCATACGCCGATGCTGAACATGGGCATGGCGGAGGCGAAGGCGAAGGAAATGAGCGTCGACACCCCGCCGGCGAGCACCAGCGCGGTGTACAGCGCGAGCACAGGCAGGGGCGGATGGTCTGCGAACCTCCTGGTCAGCAGCGCACCCACCCCGCCCACAAACACGCTTGTTCCCACCAGTATGCCAAATGCCTGCATGCCCTGAATCTCCGAACCGCCTTCTCCCGGGCCCCTGCCGTGTTTTTACTCCAACAGGGCCGGCGCATGCAAATGGAGGCCGTTCTCGTGACGGGCGTGAATGGACGACAGGGATGCTGTCGCCTTCGCGGAAGTGACGGGCGCTCCCCGTTACGGTGTAAACAGGCGGCGTCTTTCAGGAGGCGCAAGCCGGGGAATGCCGGTCAAAAAAGTCGAGCATGTGCGACGTGAAACTGCGATGCAGGATGGTGGTGACGTGGTCCCCGCCGGGAATGTAGATCAGTTCGTGGTTGGCCATGAGACCGGGCAGCCTGTCCGAGGCCTCGCGGATGCCGTCGTGGTCCCCGACCAGGGTCAGGGTCGGCACGGTGTTGCTGCGCAGCGCGCCCTCCTCCACGGCCAGCGCTTCAAAGGTCTTGAAGACGTTCACAATGGCGTCGAGATCGTTGATGTTTCGCATGAAAAGATTGGCCATGAAACAGGTGATGCGGGGTGCGTGCTTGTTTGGGGCGAGCCAGTGGGTGATTGGGTCGAATTTCCCGTTTTCTTCTATCGCGCACATGATCTCCTGAAGCAGGTTCCGGTTTCCCTCGTCAAGCGCACCCCATCCGGCGGCGCCGATGACGCCGCTCAGCATCCGGTCGGGATGGCGTTCTATCGTCTTGAGCACGATGAACCCGCCCATGGAGTATCCCGCGAGGTGCGCCTTCGCAATGCTCAGGTGGTCCATCAGGCGGATGATGTCGTCTGACAGCGCGGCCCCGTAGGCTTGGGGATCATGGGATTTGGCGCTGCGGCCGTGCCCCCGCACGTCCATGGCGATCACGCGGTAGCCCCGCCTTTTCAGGCGGCGGATGCAGCCGGGCCAGCGCCAGTTGAGGTCTGACTGCACCGCAAAACCGTGCACAAGGACCACCGGTGTGCCGGCGCCCTGATCGGTGTAGTGGATCGGGACGCCGTCGGAGTCAAAGGTTTTCCCGGGCACGCGGAAGAACAGGAGGAACAAGATCGCCACAAGGGCGGTCAGCAAGACTGACAGCAGAAGACCAAGAACGACCATTCACAACCCTCCTGCCGGATCGTCTGATCCATGGCATGCCGAACGCGGATCAGTTGGTATTCTCCACGCGGGTTCCGTCGGTCATCGCCTCGACAGGAACGGGGGGGGGGGGCACGGCTTTGAGCGTCCCAGGCTGGCCGGCAGGGGAAGACTCCGACTTGTGCGGAAGGAGCACCGAAACACCGGGCAGCAGTTCCTCGTCCTGCACCTTTGGGGCGACATCATCCAGGAACCCCCTGCTTATTCCCTCGAAGATTCGGACCAGGCACGCCGTGGTGATGTGGCGTTCAATGGAACTCACGCCATGACTGTGCTGAAACGCCACCTCGACATGACTGCCGTCGGAGGCTTTGACGAAGAAGCGGTCCAGCGCGCTGTGCGGAGCGACAATGTGAAGGCTGTCAGCCGGGTCAACCGAAGCGATACGGCCGCGCCCCCCGTCAAACTCCATAGCGACAAAGCCCAGCCCGAACTCCTCGCAGATCAACCCCATGACCCGGGAAACGGTCTGGTGGGAGGCGCCGGGAACCAGGGTCATGGCGGCGTAGCGCGCAAAGGCAAGCTGCCGCATCGTCTCCTTGCGGCGCTGGAATTTGGCGGCAATGGAAGTGGTGTAGCCGGCGGCAGCCGCGATGCTCATCAGGGTTACGAGGAAGATCGCGGTCGGTATGAGCGACTGCGGGGACTCCTTTGGCAGCACGACCTCCAGCACGGCCGCGGCAAGGCACAAGAGTCCGCCTGCGTAGAGCACCCACGCGACCTGCCGCTGGGACATGCCCATGCGCATGAGCCGGTGGTGTGTGTGCCGCGCATCGCCGGTGAAAATGGGGAATCCGCCGGCGTACCGGCGGATTATGGAAATGAGCGTCTCGAAGATGGGAATGCCGAGCGCCATGACGGCGGCCAGCATGAGCACGGTGCCGTGGGACTTGTAGGAGCCCATGAGTGACAGTGTGGCCAGGGCGAAGCCCAGAAACATGCTGCCCGTGTCGCCGAGGAATATGCGCGCGGGATGCCAGTTGAAGCGAAGAAATGCCAGCAGGCTGCCCGAAAGGGCCACGCACAGCAGCACGACAAAGGGGGTGCCGTGGAATCCGGCCAACACAGCCAGTGATGCCGCGGCGATCAGCGACACGCCTGCCGCAAGACCGTCCATGCCGTCGATGATGTTCACTGCGTTGGTGATGCCCACGATCCAAAGCACCGTGAGCAGAAAGCCCATTCCCATGGTGTGATCGAGACTGATCACACCAATGAGGGGAACGTTTATCGCTTTAATGGCGTACCCCGAACAGGCCACGAGGACAGCGACAAGAATCTGCCCGAACAGCTTGTGGCGGGCCCGCATTCCGCGCACGTCGTCGACAACCCCGAGCACCGTTATGGCGATGCACCCCACGGAGAGCACGATAAAATCCCATGAATGTTCGCCGACCACATGGAACATGCTGGTTTTTTGGGACCGAGAGCCCAATGCCACCGCGACGAAGGGAATTGACACGGCGAGGCCGCCAAGAAGCGGGGTGGGAGACTGGTGTATCTTCCGGTATCCGCCGCCTTCAATGCCGCCAAGCCACTCCGCAAAGGCCATGACCCAGGGGGTCAAGAAAGTGGTCACGACAAAACACCCCAGGAAGATCACCCAGCACGTGGGACTTTTCAGGTAATCGAAAATATCCGGCACTGCATTACCCTCGGTCTGCCGTCATTCCGGAAAGAGGATCCTGCCCATCTGTCGGCATTCCCAACCCGCATGACATCCACAATCCTATGCGCGCTCAGCTCAGCTCCGCCCCGCGTGCACCGCCCTCCCTTTCACAGTGCCAAGCGCGAACCAGTGAATACTATCACAAGTTCGCATTTTACGCAATACCTGAAATGGCCAACACGGCCGACCTGCCCCATGGTGTCGCAGAACCGGGTGCCGCGGGTTTCTTTCAAGAAAGGCAAATCAATTACAGGCGCTTGTAGATGAACTCGGGAATGTAGAACTTGCGCTTGTTGAGCACAATGCCCAGCACGGATCCGCGGTTTGCCTGGATCTCGCGGATCTGGTTTCTGATAACCTGCCAGCGTGTCTTTCCCGCGTCGACGATCAGAACCACCCCGTCGGATATGTTCGCGATGCGCGCCGCGATGGTGGACTCGGCCATGGACGGACAGTCCACCAGCACCATGTCGTAGCGGCTTCGCAGCAGGTTGATGAACACGTCGAACCGGGGGTTGTCGAGGATGGCGGGCAGTGTCTCGGCGGAGGATCCGATCTGGCAGAAGGAGAGACTGGTGCCCTCGACGGTGTGGATTTGCTCCTCAACAACGACGCCGTTGCGGACGGACTTTTCCCAGCTTTCGTCGGAAGAGGGCTGTCCGGCGCCGTTGGGCAGGGCGTAGGGCACCGGGCCGATCGCGAACAGCAGGACCTTGCGGTCCAGCCGCTGGGCGGTCAGCTTGGCCAGTTCCAAGACAATCTTCGAGCCTTCCCGTTCGCTTTGCGCGCTGGCAAACTGCACCACGCTGCCCTGGCGCCGTTCCAACAGCAGGGCAATGCGACGGTGCAGCGCGAATATTTTGTCCTGCAACGGCTCGGGCAACTGGGACAATTGTCCCCGCACAACGAGTGCCCGGGAGGATTCATCCTGCTGATGGGTGTCTTCCGCCGTCAGTTCTTCTTGGTCAGTTGTCATATTGGTTTTCCAAGGACTTTTTCCCGTCGCTCCGGTCTTGACGCCGGAGCCACGGGACCTGCTAGAAACTACTCGTGAATTCCTTGTTGGTGATTATTGCAAGCACGGGCACCCCGAGTTTTGCCTCCACGTCTTCCTTGTTGTGAAGCGTGTCATCCATGTATTCGCGCACAAAAGCGAGAAACACGCCCCCGCACAGGCCCATGAACAGGCCGAGGGCGAGGATGCGCATTTTCTGCGGCTTTACGGGGATCGTCGATGCCGTCGCCGGCTGCACCACGCTCACGTTTGACACCTTGTCCATGTCCATGGCGGCCGAGATGCGCGCCCGTTGCAGCCCCTCCCGGTAGTCTCGGTACTCCTGGCTGGCCACCTCCACGTCACGGTCGAGACGTGTTGCCTCCGCGTCCAGGGTGGTGAGATCGGCCAGCTTCGCCTGCACCCGCTCGATTTCGGCCGCGATGGAGGTTTCACGGGCCTTTTGCGCGTTCAACGTGGCCCGCTCGGAGTCGAGTTGAAACTGAAGCTGCTGGTGGTTGGGGTCGAGCCCCGTGGTTACCGTGGTCAGGGATTCGCGCTCCTTTTTGAGCATGATTTCAGCCTGCTTGATCTGCTCGCGCAGTTCCGCCAGGGGCCGGTAGGTGTCGGGATAGCGCGCGGCCATGTCCGTCTCTTTGAGCTTCATGTCCGTGAGGTTGCTCTTGAGTTTCTCGGCGGTGATGTTGGCGGTGCCGCTCGTCTCGCTGGTGACGATTGTCGCGGACTTTCCGTGAAGGGTCTTCTCCAGGGAGGCCACGCGCGCTTCGGCCGCCTGTGCCTCCGCCTCCGCTCCGCTGCGCTCGCCGCTCATCTGGGTTATCTGCGTCAGGAGCGCCTCTTTTTGCTTTTCGATGTCCGAAATGCCGTGGCTGACGCGAAACTCGTCGCGTTCTTTTTCGCGGTCGGACAGTTTCTCCAGGAATTTTGCGGCCTGGTCTTCAAAGAACTGCGGCGACGCCTGTGACGAATGCACTTTTATATGGCGGTCCAGATAGGACGTGACCAGGGTTTCCAGCGTCTGGCGGGCGGTTTCGGGATTCCTGGCTTCAAACGCGACGCTGATGATGTTGGTTTTTTTCTCCACCTCGACCGCCGTGCTGGCCAGCAGCGTTTTGATCGCCTGGTCCCGGGGCGGAAGGGGCGGCTCCGGATCAAGCTGGGCCAGAATTATGCGGGGCAGACTCTTCAGCCTCTGCACCGTCTGGAACACCTGTTCCTTTGCGGTCGGTTCGTGGGGTTTTTCCAGCAGGGTTTTCTCACCCACAGCATCCACCACCTGTTCCGCAAGAAGTCGGCTGGTCAGGATGGTAAGCTCGGAGTTTAGCTCGTTCTCCCGGTTCTGCGACACGCCCATCGTGGGGCCGGCGACAACCGAAGGATCCACCGACAGATTCTCGCGGCCGAGTCGGATGAGCAGTTTGGCCTGGGATCGGAACACCTCCGGCGCCGTGAATGCGTAAGTCGCCGCGGCAGCGGAGACCAGGACAAAGAAAACGACGATAATCCATTTGTGGCGAAAAATCACCTGCACCACGTCGCGGGCCGAACTTTGCACAATTTCCGTGGCAAAGGCCAGCGCTTTGGTGCGCAGCGTACTTCCTGGTCTGGAATCGATGTTCATTCAGTACGGCTCCTAAAGACGCTATGAACGCTTTACAAAACAGCTCTTGCGGGGATCATTTGGAGGTCAGACTTGAGGGAAGCGAGATGTTGGTTGACGCTTTCAGGCCGCTGCTGTTGAGGCTTTGATTGTAAAGGCCCATGGTCATGGTCAAATGCTTGGGAATGATGCCGTCGATGTACTGGGCGACAAACTCATTCACGTGGGTTATGGTCGTGCGCGGCACATAGACGATGTCGTAGGGCTGCAGGTAGAAGGCCTCCGTTTCGGCGCCGTTCAGCACCTTGCCGAGGTCCAAGGTGCGGGCAAACTGTTTGCCGTCCTGCTGGCGGACAACGACGACACTGGATTTTTTGGCGCTGGATTCGATAAAGCCGCCGGCCTGCATAATGGCTCCCAGCGCGGTGAGTTTGCCCTGAATCAGGATCAGGCCGGGGGTGCCGACCTCACCGCCGACGTACACGCGGTTGTTGGCCAGGCTGGCGGCCACCACGTTGATGTCAGGTTCATTCAGTTTTGATTCGTACAGCTTGACGAGTTCCTTTTGGAGTTCGTCAGGGGTCCGATTCTGCGCCTCGACCTCGCCGACCATAAGCAGGGAGATTTTGCCGTCCGGCCGGATCATCTGCTCGTCGTCCAATTCGGGCCAGTAAAGGAATTTGATGCGAACCGTGTCGTAGGGCTGCAGAATCACCTTGACTTCAGGCGCCGGTGCCGGCGCGGCGTCGGCCACCACCGGGGGCACCGGCTTTTCCGACCATTTGGGCGCGGTGGCGCATCCCGCCAGGACCGCTACCAGCAGCGCGCAACAGCCAAGAAGGCAGGTGTTGGCCGCCGCGTTCAGGCGGGACTTTCTTTTCATTTCATTTGCCGCTGCGATCGCTTGCTCAAACACGAGAGTACCTCATTACGGACATGCCGCATGTGTCAAGGTTTCCGCGAAAACTACTGGGTCCGGGGCGCGACCGGCCATGCGCCGCAGTTGAATTCAGAGGGATGAAAAGCAGGGCTCGCAGGCGCGCGAACAGGCCTTTCAGCGCGGGAATGGCCTGCCATCCATCAGGTGACAGAGCCGATTCGCTGGTCGAAAGAACCCCGTTCTTCAAACGCACCGCCAGATTCCCCATGCTTTTCTGTCCGTATCGCACAAACATTCTCAATACGCGCGCATGTTCTCTTCGCAGCATTGAATTATACATGTGTCGTTTCCAAAAAAGCAAAGGCACAGGCGTGAGGCCATGAAGTTTTGTTTCACTGCCAAACTGCATAAGACACGGTTCCTGGTAGTTCAATTGCCCTTGCCGGTTCTGCCAAGTGACAATGCCCTGGAAAGCCGAATGCATGATAATTCAGTCTTTCCTGTTTTGTCAAGAATAGATTGCCCGGTTTTGACAGTTTCTTCCTTTCACCAATTCAAAGGTGCCGAACGGGGTGCTTCATGGTATACTGGAGATTCTTGGAGCGGCATTTTGCCGAACCCATCCGAAGGGATGCACCGGGGAATTCTGATTTCCATGACAGCACCCGAAAGCGAGTATCGGCACTTGCGCGTGGCCTTGTTCGGAAACGAGTCGGAGGCGCTCATGCCGCACTTCGTGCGTCATGGCAATCTCGAAATGGTGGAGGCCAATCCCGACGTGGTGGTGTCGTTCGGGGGGGACGGAACGCTTTTGGCGGCGGAGTTGCGCTGGCCGGGCAGGCCGAAGGTGCCCATTCTGAACAGCCGTCTGGGCCACCGCTGCATCCCCCATCCGGCCGGTGACGTGATTGAGGCACTGGCTGCCGGACGGCTGGTGCGGAATGAATACATCAAGCTGGAATGCCTGATCAACCACCCAGAACCGGGGGTGGTGGAGCCGGATTTCTCCCTGGTGTGCCTGAACGAAATCAATGTGGACATGGGCCGGATCAACAGCGCCGTGCGCTTCCGGCTTTGGCTGGACGACGAACCTTATGACAATGGCGCCGAGCTTATCGGCGACGGGTTCATCGCCTGCACCCCCTTTGGGAGCACGGCCTACTTTAATTCGATAACCCGGGGCCTTTTTCAGCGGGGTATCGGCGTTGCCTTCAAGTCGGTGTCGCACCGGACCAACCATCTGGTGGTGGCGGAGGACGTGACGGTGCGGTTTGTGATCACGCGCGGCCCGGCGCTGCTTGCGTTTGACAGTTCTGCGGATTATGTGTCCCTTGTGGAAAAGGACGAGCTTGTCGTGCGGCGTCACCCGCAGAGCGCGGTTATCCTGACCTGTGAGCCGGTAAAACGCCTTCACGAGCCGTTTTAGCCGTCCGAAGCAGCGCAGGGCGGCGCAGCCAACAGGAGCAATCATGGAAAAGCACCCGGTTCCCTATAAGAAGGTCGTCTTTGTCTGCGTGAACGAGCGGCCGCCCGGCGGCGCGCCCTGCTGTTCCGGGCGCGGTTCGGTGGACCTTCATGCCGGCCTGAAGGCGCGGGTGAAGGCGCTGGGGCTGGGCAAAGTGATACGGGTGAGCAAGTCCGGCTGTCTCAACCAATGCGTGCAAGGTCCAAATATCATGGTGTTTCCAGACAATGTCTGGTATTCGGGGGTTACGGAGGCGGATTTGGAAGGCATTCTGGAGGAGATTGCGGAAGGGGTGGTTGCGGAACAGGGTTGAGATAATCCCGGATCATGGACGATATGGACGGGATGGACGGGATGGACTGAAAAAGAGCCGCACACCCCGTCCTGGCTGGAGTGTGCGGCAAAAAGGGTCTTCCCGGGAGATGTTCTACTCCACAGCGCGCCTTGACAGGTCTGGCAGCGATTCGCCGCCGCGCAGGGGGGTGAGTCGGAACTTGTACTGGTAGGGCTTGCAGAAGAGCGTGTATTCATCGTGCGGCCGGGCACCCCAACTGTCGTCACCGCCGACGCCTGTCTGGAGGTAATCCACGTTGAAGGTGATGAAATCGCGGCGGGGCAGTTCGCAGTCGTGGGTCGATTTCTCCAGGTCATCCATGGTGTAGGGCCAGGCGCTTGCGTACAGGAGCGGCATGCCGACGGCCATGAGGCCGCGGCCCTTGTCGTCGGTCATGGCGACCCAGCGGATATCCGTGCGGTTGCCGTTTTCCGATGGCTGGATGTAGGGATGGATGAGTTCCTCCACCCCGGCCGCGTAGACGCCGACGGCCGCGCCGGTCTTGCGGTCCCAATAGTTCTCCTGCGGGCCACGGCCGTACCAGGTCATGCGGTCGAGATCTTTCGCGAGGGCCGCCTGCATGCCGAAGCGCTGCATTTCGGGGGCCTTCGTCTTGGGCTCGATGGCCATGTCCACCACCACGTCGCCATTGCCGTAGACCGTGTAGACTTGGGTGAGATTGGACTCGGCGGGGGCGATTTTGGACTCGACCTCAAAGACGACCGTGCCGTCCTTCGCTTTGGCCTTGACCTTGATTTCCTTGCGGTTCTTGCCCGCGTCGCGCCAGCAGGCGAGACGCTTGGGCGCGCCGTCGCCCTCGTCATTGGCGGTGGGGGCGCGCCAGAAGTTGGGCGTGAAGGGGCCGGCCAGCAGTTCCCTGCCGTCCACCATGTAGGACTCGATGAGGCCCGATTCTTTGCCGACGGCCGCGCTGAACCGGTCACCCACGGCCTCGAAGCGGTCTCCGGACTTCTTCAATTCCACCTTGGGCAGGCTCTTGGCGGCGACGACTGCGGGCGCGTCGGTCTTCCAAGGCAGTTCAAACTGGTCCCAGGCGACCACAAATCCCGCGTTGGCCCAGAGCGTGTCCTGCGAAAGCGCAAAAGAGACCGTGAGCCAATACTCGGCGCCGGGGGTGGGTGCAGCGGGCTTGTGGCAGGGAATCTTCACTTCCTGGACGGCCTTGGGTGCGATGTCGAGCGCGCCCAAATCGCCCTCTTCGACGACCTTGCCGTCACATTCGACCTTCCAGGCCGCCTTCAGGAAGGCGGTGCTGACGAAGTCGTACTTGTTGAGGACGCTGACGGTTCCCTCGTTAAGGTTGACGGGTTTCACCTTGACATACTGGTAGACCGTCTTGACTTCGGTGGTGGCGGGCGACGGCGTGCGGTCGGCGCGCATGAGCCCGTTGCAGCAGAAATCCCAGTCTGTGGGGCGGTCTCCGTAATCGCCGCCGTAGGCCAGGAACCAGTCTTTCTTGTAATTGGGCGCCGCTGCCACTTGCTGAGCACGGGGCGGCATGTTGTTTCGCCGTTGGTTTTCTTCCTTGTAATCGGCCGCAGGCACGATTTTGGGGCCGCGCGGGTCGCTGAACTTCTTTACCAGGCCCTGGTCCACCCAGTCCCAGATGCATCCGCCCATGAAGATGGGGTTGCCCTCGATGATGTCCCAGTAGTCCTGGAGATTGCCGGTGCTGTTGCCCATGGAGTGGTCGTATTCACACAGGAAGTAGGGCTTCTTTTCGCCGGACTGGGCGTACTTGCGCATTTCGGGAAAGCGGGCGTACATGTCGCTGTGGATGTCGGCCACCTGGTTGTAGCGTTCGTAGTGGATGGGGCGGCTGCGGTCAATTTCGCGGATGGCGGCCGAGGTGGCCTCGAAATTGCTCCCCGGGCCGGCCTCGTTGCCCAACGACCAGAAGGTGACGCAGGGGTGGTTCTTGTCGCGCTGGACCATGCGGATGGTGCGCTCGATGTGGGCGGCCTTCCAGGCCGGGTTGTTGCCCAGCGACTTGTTCATCTCGTAGCCCATGCCGTGGGACTCGATGTTGGCCTCGTCCATGACGTAGAGGCCGTACTGGTCGCACAGGTCATACCACTCGGTCCGGTTGGGATAGTGGCAGGTGCGCACGATGTTAATGTTGTACTGCTTCATCAGCTTGATGTCTTGGATCATGCCCTCGACGGTGATGGCGCGGCCGTGGTGCATGTCATGCTCATGCCGGTTGACGCCCTTCACCTTGACCGCCGCGCCGTTGATCATGAACACACCGTCGCGGATCTCGATCTTGCGGAAGCCGTGGTTGCAGGCGTCCGCCTCCAGGATCTTGCCCTTGGCGTCCTTGAGCACGACGACCATGCGGTAGAGATTGGGCGTCTCGGCGGTCCACTTGAGCGGATTGGCCACGGGGGCGGTGGCGGTGACGACGGTTTCGGCGCCGGGCGCGGTGGCGCTGACCGGCATCTTGAGCGTCTGTCCGACGGGCTTGCCCGCCGCATCGTAGAGGGTGGCCTCGACGGTGCAGCCCGAGGCGGCTGCGGTGCCGAGATTGCGCACATTGGCCGACACGGTCAGGGTGGCGTCCTTGTAGGCGGCATCCAGATCGCTTTGCGCCCAGAAGTCGCGCAACTGCACGGGCGCGGTCGAGTAGAGATAGACCGGGCGGAATATGCCGCTGTAGCGCCACATGTCCTGGTCTTCGAGGTAACTGCCGTCGGACCAACGGTACACTTCGACGGCCAGGGTGTTTTCGCCCGGCTTGAGGTACTGGGTGATGTTGAACTCGGCGGGCAGCTTGCTGTCTTCGCTGTAGCCCACTTCCTGGCCGTTTACCCAGACGTAATAGGCGCTGTAGACACCGCCGAATTGGATAAACACCGGGCGGCCGGCCCATGCCTCGGGCACGGTGAAGGTGCGGCGGTAAGATCCCACTGGGTTGTTGTCGTGCGGGATATAGGGCGGATTGGCAGGATGTGGATACTTGACGTTCGTGTAGATGGGGATGCCGTAGCCCTCCAGCTCCCAGCAGGACGGCACGGGGATTTCTTTCCAGCCGTTCACGTCGAATTTGGGGTCTTGAAAGCCCACAGGCCGCTCCTCCGGCTTGCCCACCCAGTTGAACTTCCAGTTGCCGTCGAGCGACTGGAACCAGGGCGAGGCCTCGCGCGGCTGGGTGCGCGCCGCCTCCGCATCCGGAAAGGGCATGCGGGTGCAGCCGATGGGCTCGCGGTTCTTCGCGTTCACGTCCGGGTTTTCCCAGTCGGGCGTGTCGGCGGCCGCCGCACATCGCGGCAGCAACAGGGCGCCGCCCAGAGCGAGCAGGAGAGCGATGGAAACCACGGCGGTCATAACGAGTCTTTCCTTTTTCATGACTTTAATCCTCAGAGCTTCTCCGCAAAGACGGACGAACACAGACAGACACGGACGGACACGGACGGAAGCAAACTGGCCGACAAGGCCAGGACGTGGACCTTTGTTTTAACGCCAGATGATGTACAGGGCAACCGTAAGCGCGACCACCAGCGCGCCCAGCCAATAGACCTTCGGGTCGGGCGTGATGTCCACTTCCGATCTGGGCATCGTCACGGGCTGCGCCATGGGCTTGCGC
>CAIXUF010000253.1 GCA_903922535.1 Candidatus Hydrogenedentota bacterium | reverse complement strand
CCCATTATTGCTTGCATGGGAACGGGGAACAAACTGGACCCGACGAAATTCGTGGTCACGGACTTGTACAAAACGAAAAACTGTCCGCTGGCGAAAGTGATGCGGAACGAACTCCGAAAGCGGAATGTCACCGCGCTGAAAGTGGTCTTCTCAGAAGAGACGCCCAGAAAGCCGCTTGAGGCGGAGGTGCTCACATGCAAACTGGCCTGCGTGTGCAACAGCGACACCGGCCGAAAGTGCAGCGAAAAGCGTCAAATCCCCGCAAGCATCTCTTTTGTGCCCCCCGTGGCCGGGTTCATCCTTGCGGGAGAGGCCATCAAGGACCTAACCGGCATCAATGTGTCCGGTGGCCCTTGAGGATGCCGTAATCCCCCTGGCGGTAATTGCGGGCTGCGTTCTTGTTTCGCCGGAGGTATTCCGTACGGTTCACGGCCGCCGGACCGGGTCGTGGCACATTTCGTCGACGGTTAAGTGCAAGCGCATACATCTTTCCGCGCAGCCCTCCAAAGGCATCCGCCGCACAACTCCTTCAAAGCGCCAGTGACTGCGCCGTAACGAGGCGTTCGCCCCAAGGCAAACGCCTCCTTCCACCGTACACGCTCTTCTTCCGCGAAAACGTCGTCTGTTTACTTTCAGCGCCCCGTGCCGGACAAGTGGACTCCGCGCATTACGGCCACGTTAGGCTGGCGCGGCTGAAGGGGATCATATTCCGGCGCATTTTCAAGCGCGGAACGTTCCAACGAGAGCCGTATGAACTGGTCCGGGAATTCGATTGCCGCGATTTCTTCGGTGTCCAACGCAACGTAACGCTCGCCAACGAACAGTTCCAGCCGAGCCACCATCCCGCGTATGTTCCAGTCGTCATCGGCAAGGAAATCATGCACGTGGCCCACAAGCTCCTGCTCGGCATGCACACGATAGCCAAGCAGATGCGTCAGGCTTCTCAACTGGACCGGGTCGCCCGGCACAAAATTGGTGTCGGCGCCCGGCGAGTCGGCCATCGGCATCCAGTGCGGGATGTACCCGTTGAAATTGACGGTCCGGTCATAAACCTGCTTGTACAGGGGCGGTTCTTTGGCCAGCCGCGGTGCTTCGCGCACCTCCTGCATGGTGTGAAACACGGGAACGGTCTCGTCAATCCAGTCGGGACGTCCAATGGATTTGGGTCCAATGAGCACCACCGGCCACGGGAAATGCACATGGGTGGAAACCGCCATGCTCCTTAGCGCCCAACTTCCATTGTCGAAGTGGAAATCACGCACCTTTCCTATATAGCCGTCAACGGCGCGCAGTCGGTACCCCAAAAGAGACTTCAGACTTGTCAACATTCAAGTCACCTCCTTTCAAATGTTCCAGTCAACTTACTCTGGTAAAGAAAACATCGCCGGGGAGGGCCCTATTCGCGCCGAAAAGAGGTTGCGTCCCGAACAAACATTGGCCAGATGTTTTCGCCACCGTTGTTTTGCTTTCATAACTCCCAGGCGGCAGGAATGGATTCTTGTTCCGCAACCTTCCGTCACCATGCGCACCTTTGGCCTCAGCGCAATTTGACGCACCGATGGTCCCTGTGCGAGACTAGCCAAATGCGAATCTGACGGCCAAGAAAGAGGGCAGGATGCCCGAATGGGCACCCGATAATCGGCAATGGAGGGTGGACAAATGCCCAAGCCCGACGCGAAAGCCAAACAGCATCCGAAAGCAAGGAAAGTGCCGCCAAAGCGGCGGCTCAACCCCACGCTGCTGACCCTGACCTCCTCGGCCGTGTCCGATCTGGCTTACTGCTACTACGTCGTGGAACATGCGGCGCAGGGCGGCAACGGCAAGACCGGGCATGACCGGCCCAGTCCGACAGTCAAACTGGCCGAGAGTTGCGTCAGTGATTTTGAGGGCCTGCTCAAGAAGATTGAACCGGGCACCGCCGACGAGGATTACATCTTCGCGATAAAGCGCATCGTGACCTCCCTCAGCCGCGGCCTCCTGCGCCGCAAGCAGACCTTCCGGGAAAGGAGGGAGTCGGCTTTCCAGGAGAAGGAGGAGCACCTGAAGATGGTGTCCTCCGGCAACCGTCAGGCGGCGATGCTGAAGATCTCCATCCAGTCGCTGGGACTGGGGATCATCGGCGCGCTGGTAACGGACTCAATTCTGCCATTGGTCAAGAAAGGGGAAATCAACCATCAGGGCTTTCTGTCGCTCGCTACCGGTTTGGGCGTCGTGCTCCTGTCCGACTACGCCAAAAGGTGGTGGGTGCAGTTCAAGACCATGAGGGTTTTCGCCCTTTACGACCAGTCCATCTATTTTGCGCTCTATGAGTACCAGCGTTCCTCGAAAGAGGAATATGAACGGGCACGGGAGGAGGTGTGCGCCGCCTACACCATGTATGCCGGCCACCCGCCCAAGGAACTTCTGGATTTTGGGCACATCATGGACGACGCCCTGCAAATGCAGTACGAGTGGGAGAAGGAACGCAAAGAGATTCTCTCCTGGGGCTTGTCGCTGGGCTGGGTCCGCCAGATGGTGGCCCGGGCGGCGCTCACCATGAGTTTCATGCGCCGGGGGAAGAGAACCGCGTCCGCCCCGGCCACCACACCGCCGCCGAAGCCGCCCATCCCCGGTTAGCATCACCGCCATACCGGGGCGGACTCTTCGTTTCCTCACGCCCTATGCGGAGAAGCCTGTCTTAATCCCCCGCGGAGAGAGGTGCGGCTATGTTCTCAGGCTTTCACTCTTTTGATGCCGCGCCGATCTTGAGCAGCACCGCGCCGCGGCCGGGCACATCGATTGTGAGGGAGCCTTCCGCCGCTTCGAGGTCTTTCCCCTGCCACAAATCGCGCACCGGCAATTTGCCTTTGAGGCCGATGTCGGCCCATTGGGCGGTGACGGGCCGCTTGAGCGGGCCGCGGTTGAACAGCGCGACGGCCGTGGTTCCATCGTAGAGGGGCCGTGTCCAGATTTCGCTGAGGCCGTCCTGCACGCGCCGCCCGCCCTGCCTGCCCAGCGGGTCCTGGTCAATATCGAGCACCTCGTCGTTGGTCAGCAGGGCCTTGGTAAAGTCGTCCAACTGGGTGAGATCACAGCCGATCAACAGCGGTGCGGCCAGCATGGACCAGAGCGTGATGTGCGTGATCTGCTCGTTGGGGGCGAGTTTGGTCGGCGAGATGTTCGGGCCCCAGCCGACCTTTCCGACGACGAGCATGTCGGGATCGTTCCAATGACCCGGTCCCGAGAACGGTTCCTTGTCCGTTTGCGCGAAACCGATGGTCGAGACGCTCTTCCACGTGTCGCCGATGTCGCCGGTGGTGCGCCAGAGGTTGCCGCCCACTTCCGCGCCCCATTTCCACACGTCACCCATGCCATACTGGCACAGGCTGTAGACGATGTCGCGCCCGCAACGGTCAAGCGCCTCGCGCATGACCAGATAGGGCTTCTTGAGTTCGTCGAGGTTCGGGCCCTTGTTGGCCACGGTGCGGTAACTGCACCAGTCGTACTTGAGGTAGTCGACACCCCAGGCGGCCCACTGGCGGGCATCCGGCGCCGCGAAGGAGTGGGCCCCGAAGGACCAGTTGACCCAGGTGGGTTTTGCGCCTGGGGCATTGGGGTCCTTATTGAGTTT
>CAIXUF010000252.1 GCA_903922535.1 Candidatus Hydrogenedentota bacterium | reverse complement strand
GATGATCCACGCGCGGCTCCAGCCCGTGTGGCCGCCACCGTTGGCCAGACGCCGCTCCAGCGACACGCGCACCGCCTTCGTCAGGTCAGGCGTGCCGCGCAGCGTGAATTCGTGGCCGGGATGCAGGCCGAACAGGTGCGACATGTGCCGGTGTCCCGGCTCGGGCTCGTCGTAGTCCTCCATCCATTCCTGCAACTGACCGTGCTTGCCGATCTGCGGCGGCACGAGTTTGCCCTTCGCGCGGGCGACCTCCCCGCGGAAATCCTCGTCCACGCCGAGCGTCTCGGACGCCTCGATGCAGTTTCCGAAAAGGTTGGTGAGTATTTCCATGTCCATCGACGGGCCCATGCACACCTGGCCCTTCTGTCCGTCGGCGGTGATGAAGCTGTTCTCGGGCGAGTCGGACGGCGCAGTGACGAGCCAGCCGTGTTTCGGTTCCTCGACGAGGAAGTCGAGATAAAAGCGGGCCGAGTCTTTCATCACCGGATAGACGGACGCCAGGTAGTCGCGGTCCTGAGTGAACAGGTAATGCTCGTAGAGGTGCTGGCAGAGCCACGCGCCCGCGCAGGTGAACTGGCCCCAACTGGGGTGCTCGCCTGGCGAGGTGAAGCCCCACACGTTCGAGATGGTGTGCACGACCCAGCCGCGCGCGCCGTACTGCACCTGCGCCGTGCGCGCACCCTGACCGCGCAGCGACTGGATGAACGACAGGAACGGCAGATGGCATTCGGACAGGTTTCCCGCCTCGGCGGGCCAGTAGTTCATCTGATCGTTGATGTTGTGATGGTAGTCGGCGTTCCACGGCGCCTGGAAATGATCGCACCAGATGCCCTGCAAATTGGCGGGCAGCGAGCCGGGACGCGACGAGGAGATGAGCAGATAACGGCCGTATTGGAAGTAGAGCGCGTCGAACCAGGGGTCGGCCTTGCCCGCCTGGATGTTCTTGATCCGCTCGTCCGCGGCCGCGCCGGGCGTCGGGTCGGGGCCGAGGTCCATGCTGACCCGTTTGAACAGCGCCTGATAATCGCTGATGTGGCGCTGCCTGAGTTCGTCGTATTTGAGCTTGCGCACGGCGGCGATGGTGTCTTTGCACTTCCCCACCGGCTCATCGACGTAGTACTCCGTGGTGCCGGCCAGCAGCAGCGTGACCGCGTCGGCGTTGCGCACGACAATGCGGTTGTCTTTCACCTTCGCGGAGCCGCCCTCATTGACCACGGTGAGCCGCGCGGCAAAAGCCATGCCCTTGCCCAGCCACGCCTTGCCCGCAAAGGCAAGACAGTCACCCTCCGCCGTCGCCTCCAGCCGAATTTCCTGTTCCTCGCTTTTCTCAAAGGGCTCGATGTGCGAGTCGTTCTTTCCCCGGCGTGAACTGTTCTTTGGGTCCCGTTCAAGACCCACGTCAAAGCCGATTTGGCCCGGCTTGTCCGCCGTGATGCGCAGCACGATCACCTGGTCCGCCGCGCTGCTGAACAGCTCCCGGTGAAACTTCACGCCGTCCTGCGTGTAATCCACCCGGGCGGTGGCGGTGTTGAGGTCCAGCGCGCGGGCATAGTCCGCCGGGGCGTCCTTCGCCGCGGCGAAATGCAGCCGCAGGTCGCCCAACGGCTGGTAGGAGCCGTAGGCTGCATACGCGCTTCCGGCCGAGCACGAGCCCGGGCCCTTGCACACCATGGACGCGATAGTGAGCTTCTGCGCCTCTTCGACCTTGCCCTCAAAGAGCAGCCGCCGCACCTCGGCCAGGGCAGCCGCCGACTTGGGATTGTCCGCGTCCTGCGGCCCGCCGGACCACAGGGAATCCTCGTTGAGTTGGATGCGCTCGTCGCCGGTGCCGCCGAAGACCATTGCGCCCAGCCGGCCGTTGCCGATGGGCAAGGCCTGCAGCCAGATGTCCGCCGGTTGCTTGTACACAAGTTCCAGCGGCGCGCCCGCGTCCTGCGCCGTCACGGAGGGCGCGCAGCAAAGGAGCGCCACCGCGACGAAGAAGAGGAAATGATGCGACATGTTCGGATCTCCTGACCGCGTTGTCCGGGGAATCAACCGGCGTTTTGCCGGAAGCCGCTACTATACAGGTTGGCCCGTTTCGGGCGCACCTCCGCATTGCCGCTGACATGAAGAAATCCCCTTTGGCCGGCTCCTTGGGTATAATGCCGCTGGATCACCATTGCCACAGGAGACACACAGAGTGCTTGCTGACACACACCGGGGCGTACCCCTATGAGCCCGAAGAAACTGATCCTTTTTATTCTTAAGTTCGGCATGGTGGGGGCGCTGTTCACGCTCATCTTTCGTCCTGACTGGCTGGGCTTTGACGAGGGGCTTTTCGGCGGCGTGCGCGTGGTGGACGTGCTGCGCGAGATGCGCAAGGTCAGCGGCACGGGCTGGGACGTGTTCATCTTCTGGATGGCCTGCGCCACGGCCGTGAAGTGCGTGGGCATTCTGTGCGGCATTACGCGCTGGAAACTGCTGCTGCGCGGCCAGGGACTGCGCATGCCCTTCGGCCTCATGGCCTACCAGTGGTTCATGGGCCGGGCCTTCGGACTGATCATGCCGGGCACAACGGGGCTGGACGGGGTGCGCCTGATTGAGTCGGCGCGCTACACACGGGACCCCATCAAGTGCGCCACCGTAATCGCGATTGAGAAGCTCACGGCCATCATCTCGCTGTCGCTGCTCGTCTTTGCCACGTTCCCGCTCGGTTTCCGCTACCTGAAGATCAACGTGCCCATGCTGGCGGCCATCATGACCGTGCTGGCCTGCGGCGTGATCGGCAGCCTGCTGCTGCTGCTCAACCCGCGCATCATCCAGGTGCTGGTGGCCGTGGTGCCCGTGCCGGGCAAGCTGCGCCGCATCGTGAACCGGCTCGGCGACGCGGTCACGGCGTATGCGGGATCGCGGATGTCGCTGCTGCTGGCCGTGCTGTTCGGCGTGGGCGTGCATCTGGGCACCTGCGCCACGTTCCAGTGCACCTTCATGGCCATCCG
>CAIXUF010000251.1 GCA_903922535.1 Candidatus Hydrogenedentota bacterium | reverse complement strand
TCTTTTGTCCGCTTGCAGCTATGCTCCTCTTTGTGCCGCTGTGTCCTCTGTGGTTCAATTCCCTTGTGTGAAAAGGGTTGTACTTGCGGCTGTCTGAATGCCTGTGAGAATGTGTTTGAAACTTATGGAGGGAAAGACGATGGAACTTGGACTGTGCATTGAAATGGCGCTCGCCAAACGCCCCTTTGCGGAACGCCTCCGCACGGCCGCCGACCTCGGGTTCCGCAACGTCGAAATGTGGTTCGTTGACGACAGTTACAAGGGCTCGCCGGAGGACTTGCGCGGCCTTGCGCGCGATGCCGGCGTCACCATAACCAACACAGTCATCGGCGCGCCCGATGGTAGTGTCGGCGGCGGACTGACCGATCCCCGCAACCGCGCCCAGTGGCTGGACCGGGCGCGGATGACGTTGGATTTCAACGTCCGCGCAGGCATCCCGAACACCATCGTCTGCACGGGCAACGTCGTGCCGACCATGTCCGATGCCGCCATGGAACAGTCGGTGCTCGACGGCCTCCGCGCAACCGTGGAACTGGCCGAACAGGCCAATGTGACGCTGCTGCTCGAACCGCTCAACACCGTGCGCGACCACGCGGGGTACTGGCTGAGGTCGAGCGACCGCGGCGCGGAACTGTGCCGGAAAGTCGGCTCGAAACGGCTGCGCCTCCTGTTCGACTGCTACCACATGCAAATCATGGAGGGCAATGTGATCGAACACATCCGGCGCAACCTCGATGTGATCGGCCATTTCCATTCCGCGGGCGTGCCGGGCCGGCACGAAGTCTTCGACAACGAGATGAACTACGCCTACATCGTCCGCGCGATAGAGGGCATGGGTTACACGGGCGTGTTCGGCCTCGAATACGAGCCCTCATTTGATGATGAAGCGTCCCTGCGGCACACGCTGGAATATCTGAAGTAGGAAGAGGAGTGGCAGCGGCCCATATATCGCTATTTACACTCCTTTCCCACAAACGCATTGTCAGCAGCAGACGCAGTTGATAGTAAGGAAAGCAATCGGCAAATGGCCCTAAATCTCGACGCATTTGGCAGGGTTAGGCCCTATGTTTACCACCTAACGTCTTCCATGAATGTTCCGAAGATACATCGGGAGGGGACCCTGCTAAGTGTTGCCCTTCTGACCGGTGGTTCCGGTCATTTGCTGCGAAAACGAGGGGAAAGTCAGATGATAGAGCATAACGGGGCACGGGTCCATATCCGAGACCAAGCGCCCTTACATGCCGGCAACGTGCGCTTTGAGGATGGGTGGGGCTTGGCCAACCTGCTATGCGCACTGAACGAACGAGTATTCTTCTGGCCAGGGAATGATTTGGGTCCAATCAAGTACGGGGTAAGTCACTTCCTCAAGTACCGGAGGGAATTGCCCGTTATACTGAGAATGCATTTTGCTGACCTCATTGAGGCCAACCCGACATGCCCCCCGCAATTCTGCAGGGTCAATGCAGGATCTCCCCGCTGTTCCGGGGGGGAACGTAGTCTTCGAGGCGCCAGCACTTTTCTAGACGCACAAGAAGTGGACTTTCCACCATCCAAAGTCGTTGAAGTTACTTTCCTGAATCAGGTTTTGCTGCCGTCCCACATCGAATCCGCATCTTCACTTGGGGGGCCTTGGACGGTCCTGTGATCTTTCATTTCCTCTCATTCTCGAATCGTACGGGAACGCGTCTGCCCCCAACAGATTCGAGTTTCGAGGCTCCCCTGTAATTCCACAAGTCAGAAGTCAGAATGCACCATATTAAAGGCCATACGTCCGTATTGCCAACACATTATTGACGGGTGCCCATTCTTACGTTATACTTCTTACGTAAGGAAGGACGATACTTATGGACAAGATAATGTCAGCCAGGATTGACGAGTCCGCGGCGGCCCGAATCGGCGCGCTCGCGCGTCATCTGCACACCTCCAAGAAGGACATCATCGAGCGCGCCATCGAGATGTATGCCGCCCACGTGGGCTCTGCGGAAGACACCGGCGTGTTTGAACGGACCTGCGGCGCGTGGCGGCGCAAGGAGTCGGCCGCCCAGCTTGTCGAGGAGGCCCGCAAGGCGTTCCGTGACTCCATGGAAGAACGGAAGCGATGAGAGCCTATGTTGATGCGGACGTGCTTATCTGGCACCTGCGCGGAAACCGCCAGGCACTGGAATTCCTGAAGCGGCTCAGCACGGAGCCCGGACACGAACTATGGATTGGCGCCATGCAGCGGGCGGAGGTGGTCTTCTTCATGCGGCCCGGGGAGGAGGAGCAGACCCTGCTCTTCCTGTCCCAATTCAAAACCGCCCCCGCAACCCAGGAGATTGTGGACGCCGCCGGCAGGCTGTACAGACAGTGGCAGCCAAGCCACGGTTTGGACATCAACGATGCGATTCTGGCCGCAACGGCACTTCAAACCGGGGGGCAGGTGTTCTGCCTAAACGTGAAACACTACCCGATGCCGGACTTTCCTGTGAAGAGGGCTTGGTAGTCGGCAATCGAGGGTTAGGCTTTTTGCGGACACACGCGAATTGCCCCTGCGGGCAGGCAGAACAAACTCCTTCAGAGTAGGGTTAAAGAGGAGGGATAGGCGACGGTTACCCGGGGTAGGCCTTCGTCACGCTTGCGCGTGACTGCGGCCAACCCTGGGCTTTGCTCCATATCCCCGTTGGGGAAAAGACACGCAGGACGATCCTCGTTGGACCGGTATTTCGTACCGCAGGCGTCTCGCCTTGTTCTTTCTCGTTGCGTTGCCAGCCGCCGTCCAAAGCCAAGGCAGGCGGGACGCCTGCGTTACGAAATTGGCTATCATCTACTGGCCGGAGGCTTAATTGTCCTTCTTGGAGTGATAAAAAATGGCGAAAATTGTCCTTTTCAAAGTGACAAAAGCGTTGAGGATGAATAACGCAGTAAGGATGCGCCTTTGGGGGTGACGCGGAAATGACCGTATTCGCGGAATAGTCATTGTCCATTTAGCTTCTTCGTCAGAATCTGT
>CAIXUF010000250.1 GCA_903922535.1 Candidatus Hydrogenedentota bacterium | reverse complement strand
ACAAACAGCGTCGCCCGGACCCCGTGCATCATGCCGCAAGGCTTAACGACGGCACGCACGAAGTTCTAGGCTGGGGCGGACAGCCTTACTCTAAATTGACAGGGGGCGCTGCGCTCAAATACATTGCACCGGGGCGCAGAGGCGGACCCATGTCGCAAAAGCGCAAAGCAAATAAACCAGACGAGTCAGATGATAGCACTAACACGGTATCCCATACTACGGCACTACGGAAGTGCCGAATAATGGCAGTACGGGAGTGCCATGGTGCGGTGTTGTGTGATCTGTGGATAACCAGGTTTTGCGTCATCTGTACGGGAGTGCGGATGTGGCAGATTGCGGCAGTCTGGTAGTAACGGAGTGGGGCAGTACGTCAGTAGCGCAGTACGGAAGTAACGCAGTACGTAAGTGCGGGACTCACGCAATGCGTAAGTACGGAAGAGCTGTAGTAACGCAGTATGGTAGTAACGTAGCACGGTAGTACCGGAGTATGGCACCACGGCATTGTGGCAGTCCGGTATTGTGTTAGATATCCAAAAATAGCATCTGAGCGGTTCGTACTTACAGAGTACCGTACTGCGGTAGTGCCGAAATACGTTTATAAGGTTGACCCGGAGTTCGGTGCTTCGATTGATGGGGGGGGGAGTTCCTTTACGTTCTTCAGTAAAATATCAACAGCATTGCAAAACAACGCGTTGTTTATATAATCTATCCATATGAAAAGAGAGATTGAAGCGCGGCTCGAAGCATGGCTAGCAAGTCCAGACCGTCGACCTCTAATCTTGCGCGGGACACGGCAGGTAGGAAAGACTTGGTTGGTGCGCGAGCTGGCTGCTCGTGCCGGACGCCAACTGGTCGAGGTCAATTTCGAACGGGACCCGCAGCTGAAGAAAATTTTCAGCGCAAAGAATCCGCGCCAGATATTGGGGGAGCTCTCGCTTGCCCTCTCCGTGGAAATCAGCCCGGAGCGCAGCCTGCTCTTTTTGGATGAGATTCAAGCCGCCGGTGAAGCCATCGCCGGCTTGCGTTGGTTCTTTGAGGAACTGCCCCAGCTGCCGGTGGCGGCCGCGGGATCGTTGCTCGATTTCGCCCTTGCCGACCACGCTTTCAGCATGCCGGTCGGACGCATTTCCTTCCAGAACATTGAACCGATGGGCTTGCCTGAGTACCTGTCGGCGCACGGCCAGCAACGTTTGCTCGACGCCATTCGGGCGTGGCGTCCCGGCCGGGAGCTTTCCGCGACGGCGCACGAGCAAGCCACCCTCTGGTTTTATCGCTTCGCCATGGTCGGCGGCATGCCGGCGGTGGTGGCGGCGGATGTCGCCGGACGCGAGCCGAGCCATGTGCGGGAACTGCAGAAGGATCTGGTTGCCACCTATCGCGGCGACTTTGGCAAGTACGCCGGCAGGATGGACCGCCACATCCTCGACGCCGTGCTGAACGCAGTCGTCGTATCGCTGGGCCGGAAGTTCGTCTGCGCCCATGTACGCGAAGGCGTCAAGCAGCACCAGGCCAAGCACGCCCTCGACCTGTTGACGATGGCCCGTCTTGTCCACCAAGTCCGCTACACCGCGGCCAACGGGCTGCCGCTTGGCGCGGAGGTAAAGGGCTCATTTCGCAAGGCGGTGGCCGCGGACATCGGCATTGTCCACGCGCTCTTGAACACCCCCGCCGCCCAGGCTTTCCCCTTAAGGGAGTCGCTGGCGCCGTCTCTGCGCGGCCAGATCGCCGACCAACTCGCCGCCCAGCAGTTGCGGCAGATCGATTCCGGCGTGGGCGACGGCCCCGAGCTCTACTACTGGCAGCGTGAGGGGGGACGCCCGGGAGAGATCGATT
>CAIXUF010000249.1 GCA_903922535.1 Candidatus Hydrogenedentota bacterium | reverse complement strand
TAGATTCGCGCCATGCTTGGCACACAAACCGAAGCGGGAGGCAGGCCTTCCCTGCCTCCCGCTTTGCCCCTGACATTCTTCCCGTTCGGACTCTCCCGCATACCGACGGCCCCCATGCATGTGATTCCCAAGTCATCCCCATGCCGACCCGGGAAGACGGACAAGGAAGGCCCGCCCGTCCGACTCTGTTCCACATCCGCGCACATTTCTGCGTGCCTGCTCACCGGAGCATGATTCCCTGGCCCGCCTGAACTGTTCAGCCGGCCTTTTCGACGACTGTCCTGACATTTTCGCCCGACCTTCGGTCCACGGTGCGTGAACACCCAGCCCGGCGAAATCGCAGCCGCCTTTGTCGCAAACGCACATCAACCTTGTCACGCAGGGATGACGCGGTCCAACCCTGCACTGGAAGGCAATCACGAATCCCTCTTGGGGTCCTGTCCGCCATAATTCGTCGATGGCGTCGTTAGCCATAGCAATAGCCATGCCATTTCCCGACAGCCATCGACTGAACAGGCGTAAACCATTGACATATAAAGTATTACAAAGGAGACTCACCATTCCCCGCCACGCAGTGTTTGGGCATGTCTTGATCAAAGTGACCAGAAACCGGACAGGTATGTGTACAGATGCTGGACATGTGGCGCGCCGCCAGGATTTTCGTGGACGGTCAGGCCTGCTTTCCCTTGGATTTGTCGCGTAGAAACACAAGAATTGAAGCGGCTGCAACGTTGAATTTGTCCGAACACCGAGAAGTGGTCTTGATCCGGCCATTAATTCTATGCATTTCGAGAAAGAATCCATCTGTCAAAAGCGAAATGGGTGAAATTCCTCTTGATAATTTGGACGTACTGTGCAAGAATTGGTCAGTGGATGTCCAGATATGAGGTTGCGTGCGTCGGCGGAAAGGATCGTATCGTATTGAGTATACAGATTCGTGTCCCGGTTCCCGGAGCCAGAGCCGGGTTCACCCTTATCGAACTCTTGGTGGTGATTGCAATTATTGGCATTCTTGCCGCCATACTGCTTCCTGCCTTGGCGCGGGCGCGCGAGGCGGCGCGCAGGTCCAGTTGCCAAAACAACCTGAAGCAGATGGGGCTGATCTTCAAGATGTACAGCAACGAGGCCGGCGGCAAATGGCCCATGATGAAACGAAACATGTCCACCTGGCAAACAGGGATGCCCATCACCCCCACCAGCACCTGTGACATGCCTCAGGCGCGGTCATTCCTGCCAGATGTGCAGTCCATGTACCCCGAATACATCACCGACCTGGAAATTCTGCAGTGCCCCTCGTCGCCCACCTATGTGAAGAACGCCTGGAATTTCGACAAGAAGGCGTCCAACCCCATCGACCCCTGCGCTTATGACAGCAACGACAGCTACATGTACTTCGGATGGGCCATGCTGCCGGAGCACATCATTCTTCCCGGCACAGACGCGAACGCCAATCCGGCGGACGCCTCCGTCAACCCCAATTTTGTGAACGCGGTGTATGACATCCTCATCCGGTGGTACATGCCCAGCACCCCCGAGGACAGCCTGGTTCTGGACCAGGACCACACCTATCAGGCGGTCGGTTCCACCACCGGGGAGCGGCCCCTGTACCGCCTTCGCGAGGGAGTGGAGCGCTTCTTCATCACCGACATCAACAACGCCGCCGGCTCGAACATGGCGCAAAGCGCGCTGCCGGTCATGTGGGACCGGATTGCGGCCATGCTCCGGACCACCCAGATGTCGCCCGACGGGTTCAACCACATTCCCGGCGGGTCAAACGTGCTGTACATGGACGGTCATGCCGAGTTTGTGAAATTCCCCGGCACCCATCCCATCACGCGCGCCTTTGCCGTCGCCATTTCCCAGTGGTGGCAGATGATCAATCCAGGCTGACGGCCCCCCGGCGGCACGGGCCATTCCCGCACACCCCGAAACGGCGGTTGGCTTTGCAGCCCGTCATGGCATCAAACGAAAAGCCCCTGCCGTCATATGACCGGCAGGGGCTTGATCACATTTCAGTCACGGAAGCCAGCCATGTCACGGACACCATGAACTCCCGAGGCAGCATAAGCCGCCGGTGCAAGTGCTGCATTTGCCGGTGACGCCGCCATCAACGCAGGTCCGGGTGGTCCTGTTGCAGCATAACCCAATGGATGTCGTCCCCATGGCGGACATTCCAGAGGTCCCCATGGAGGACACGCCGGAGGTCCCCAGGGACGCCGTCAGCGTGTTGCGGTCCGGTGCCTCGGTCCGAATGAGTTGGACAACATCCATGGCGTAGATGAGAAGGTCCATGTCCGCCTCGGAATACTGATCCTCGTTCGCGCTCGTGGTGTACAGGTCCATGTGGGTCAGACTTGACAGGACGGGGTTTTCAAGGACGTTCACCATGGCCGTAACCAATTCCTGGGGCGCCTCCTCGTCTTGGGAGCGGTTCAGGAAGGACAGGCACATGACGCCATCCGCCTTCAGGATCTCGAATGCGGCACGGATTCTGTTCTTATTCACGGTCCCCCCCGGCAGATCCGTCCATTTCCCTACAAGGACTTCCTGGGCGGTCCAGTCGATTCTTCTGTCCGCGCCGAAAGTCCGGACCAGGATGTCAAGCGCGGACTTGATTTCCTGCGCATCGGTAACGGCCGGAGGCGACATCAGGAAATTTGCCCTCCATTGCGCCACCATGTCGGAAACCAGCACGGAGTTGGAAAACAGCGTTTCAAAGGACTGCCCCCGCGTGAGCACAGAGGTCACCAGCACATTGTCGCCCCACTGGCCAAGCGCCGGCGGAACTCCGCCATTCTGCACTGCCTGGCCCAGTGCGACCGCAGAAAACGAGGGAACCAACAGGACCACCGCCAGGCACCGAATCATTGCACTCATGTGCGCATCTCCTTCTTTTGCCCTCACCGGGCAAACCGCCTTGACCATTCCGCATCTCCCCATGAGAAGCGGACAAACCTACCCTCTCCATATTGTCTGCGGGCAACCCTGCGGGACCCGCCAATCACCGTTTCGCCAGGCTCCAACCGCGCGGTTTCGGACGTCCCTTTCGGCGTGCCCCCGAACCGCACGCAGAGAACGCGGCAGGATGCCGCGTCTGCGTTGGAAGAGGCTTTCCGCCTCCTGCGCTTTCCTGCGGCCATGGAGCATGGTGGCTCCAGGTGCGGCAAAACCATGGTTTTCATTTGCCCTCCACGGTAAACGAGCATGTCAGTTCCCGAAATACCCCTTCCCGGAAACTTTGGGAGAACTTGGGCGCCTCCCCCGTCGCGACACGCTGTTTGAGATCAATGAGCGTCTGCCTCAGTGCCCCGATACTGTCACAGGGCACGCCGTCAACGGCAGTCAGGACCACGTTGCCCGCCAGATGGGCTTTGGCGACCACGGCATCCTCCGGCAAGAAGATCAGGGACGACCATGCGAAGGCGGGATCCGTCTCCATTCGCATGGTGGTGCCATCGATTTCATGCTGCACCAGCCAAAGGGCCTCTTCGCGGGTCAGCGTTGCGGCCTCTTCCTTCCGTGTCAGCGGAAGCGTCCAATAGCCGTGTTTCTGTTCCTGTCCATTCCGCGACACCGAGAGTGCCAGACCGGCCTTCGGGTCCTGGGCCAAGCGCGCCGCCGCGTTTTCAAGCGCCGTCTTCGCGGCCGCGGTATCCGTAACCGGAGTGTCATCGACCGCGGCAATGCAGTCCCCTGTGTTCAACCCCATCGTGGCCAGCGCCTGGGTTCTGGTGTCTGCTTCGACACAGAACGCCGTCTGTCCGGACTGAGGGGCAGCCGCCATTCCCTGAATCAGCCCGTCAATTCCCCGCGTCAAATCCTCACGGCTGATGAACATGTGGGTTGCGCACGCGCTCCTGGGCGTGTCGATGGCCGTTCGGGCACCCCCTTCGGTCTGGTATTGCCGAAAGTCCGCGCGGGTCAGGGCGGCACCGTCGGGTGCGCCGGGCATGCGCACCGTGCGCAGATTGCCAAGCATGTCCGCGATGGCCAGGCGCTGCCCACCGCACAGCGGCAGCACCCGTTCTTGAGGTTCGAAGAAGAGCAGTGGCGTCATCGTGGAGGCGTCCCACAGGGTGCTGCCCGCATCGGGATAGTGGGTCAGGAACTGGCTTCCGCCGGGCCAGAACAGGGCATCAACAAGCACCCATCGGTTCTGTTCTGAGCCCACCTGCGGACCGACGGATGCGCTTCCGATGGCCTCCCCCCGAACGGCATCCCAGAGTCGGGCGCCGCCGCCCGTGTCTATGGTGAGCAGCCGCGTTTCGTCCCCGTTGAACACGGCGGTGGCGATCCCCTTGTCCTGCCGGGCAAAAGAGCGCAGTTTTTCGCCCGTGCCGCAGGACCATATTGTTATTTGGCCGTCCAATCCGGAGGAGAGCAGCCGCTGCCCGTCCCGGCTGAACTGCATGCGCGTCACTGCGCCGTCGTGGGCCTTCCAGCGCCGTTGCGTCCGCGCGTCTTCGGTGTTCCAGAGGCATATTTCCCCGCCGTCGTCGCCGCTGGCCGCAGCGCTTCCGTCGGCGCGCAGGGCAATCGCCATCACCGGCGCGGTGTGTCCGGCAAAAGAGATCATTGCCGGATCGGCAGACGCGGGATTGATGATCACCGCGGCGACGTGCTGGTCCGCAGTCATGGCCAGCCTGGAACCGTCATCACTGAGCACAGGCATGTCAGGCTTGCAGCCGAAACTTGCCGAAAAAGAGTGCAAGCCCCGTTGTTCCTCCATGTCCGCCAACCAGATTCTTTCGCCGTTGCAGTGACGGGAGAAGGCAATCAGTTTTCCGGACGCCGAGGCCGACAGACGGCAGGACATTCCGTCGTTTGTTCCCAACTGGGAAACAACGGCTTCCTCACCCGTCGGCGCCAGCGGGTTCAGCACCTGGAGGGCATGGTTGTCGGAGGCGGCTGCCAGCAGGGCGCCGCCGGGCTGGACCGTGGCCAGATTCAGTTTCTGCCCCCGGCCCGGTATCCGTGAGATGCAGGAACCGGTCTGCGTGTCAAAAAGCGCGCAGTTGTTGTCGGCGGAACAGGCCAGAACGAACTTCTCCCCGCCCAGGAAGAAAGCATGGACGGCGGCGGCCTTGGCCGGCAGCGTGTAGGTTTGCAGGCTTTTTGCCGAGACCGAGTCCCAGAGCAGGACGGACCCATCCTGCGAAGCCGAGAGCAGCCGGGTGCCGTCGCCATTGAAACAAAGGCCGAATATGCGCTGCGCATGGCCCTTTAGGCGGGCGATCTCAACGCCGGAATCGGCGTTCCAGATTACCGCCTCCGTCCCCTGCGCAGCGGCAAGGCGCGATCCGTCGGGACTGAACACCGGAGACACGCCGACGATCGAAAACATTGGAGTTCGGGTTGACAGGTCCCAGAGCTTCCCGGTTCCTTCTTCCGTCGTTGCCAGCAAGCGGCCGCCTTTTGGGCTCATGGCCACGGCGGTGACCGGCTCCGTGCCCGCCTCGAGTTCATAGACGGGTGCGTCGCGCTGCAGGTCGAAGACATGCACCTTGCAGTCGCCCGCGCCGGCGAAGATGAAGTTGCCGGTGGCGTCGAAGGCCGCGCTGTATCCCTGGGCGTTGAGCGGGAACCGGTGGAGGCGCCTGCCCGACGCGGCATCCCACACGTTGACCGCGCCTTCCCAACTGACACCAATGTATTGGGTCCCGTCGGGACTGAAGGCCGTCTGGCTGTATGTTTCCCCGCCGCCCTCCAGCGCGGCGAGTTTCTTGCCGGACAGGGCGTCGTGGATGGACGGCGGTTCCGGAGAGGCGTTGGTGCCGATGCGTGCCCCGTCAGGACTGAACACGGCACCGAACAGGTTCGAGTTCGGGGTTTCGATGGTGTACACGTCGGGATTGGCGCGGTTCAGCAGATAGCGCCATTCCCAGCCGCGCTCCTTTTCGCCGGTTTCCCAGAGCAGGTCGGTGGCGCGCCCAAAATCCTTTTCCCTGATATGGGCCTGCGCCAAATGAATCTGGGACTGGTAGGTCTTGTGTTCGGCGTCGGCGCGGGCGACGCTTTCGTTGTGCCGGGCGGTCTCGGCGGCCAGCCGCTGATCGTGCTCACGGTTGCGCGCGTGGAGAATGCTGGCGTAGGACGCAACGCCCATCACCAGCAGGATGATGGCGCAGGCCAGCGCGGTGTTTACCAGGGCGCGGTGCCTGAGGTAGTAGCGTGCGAGAATCTGGCCCGGCGAATAGCGGTAGGCGCGCACAAGGCTTCCCTGGATGAACCGCTCGACCTCCGCGGCCAGCTCGGCCGCTGTCTGATAGCGGTCCGCACCCGCCCGGTTCAGCGCCTTTTCACAGATGACGGCCAGTTCCGGCGGCGCATCGGGCGTGGTCTGCAGCACCGGCACGGGCGCCTCGTGAAGCACCTTGTCGATGATCTCCCGGGTGTTCTTGCCCGCATGGGGGGTGGTTCCCGTGAGTATTTCGTACAGCACCGCCCCCAGCGAGTAAACGTCCGAGCGCTCGTCGATGGCCTCGATTTGGCCGGCGGCCTGTTCGGGCGGCATGTAGTGCGGCGTGCCCAGCGCGCGGCCGTAGGCGGTCAGCGGCGTCGCGTCGCACTCCATTTCAAAGGAGTCGAGCGCCTCTTTGATGTCCTCAACGTGGATGTCCTCGGCGTCGCGCAGCTTGGCCAGGCCCCAGTCCAGGACGACGGTTTCACCAAACTGGCCCAGCATGACGTTTGCCGGCTTGATGTCGCGGTGAATGATGCCGCGGCTGTGCGCGTAGGCAATCGCCTGGCACAGGCTGACAAAATTGGAGAGCAGCCGCAGGCGCTCGTCGAGCCCGGCGCATTCACGGAGCGCGGCGGAAAAGGTCTTGCCGCGCACGAGCCGCATGGTGTAGTACAGCGTGCCGTCTTCACGGCGGCCAAGCTCGTAGACGGGGACAATCGCGGGATGTTCGAGCTGGCTGGTAATCCGGGCCTCCTGCAGGAAGCGGGCAATCAGCGACGCGGACTGGCGGATGGGTGTGGCCTTGTCGGAGCCCCCCCCCGAGGTGCCTGTCGGCATCAGTTCTTTGAGGGCGATGTTGCGGCCGAGATGCTCGTCGTGGACGATGAGCACCCGTCCCATGCCGCCCTTGGCGTGGTGGGAGATCAGGGTGTAGCGGCCCGGGGTTTCACTGACGCCCGAGATGCCCTGGCCGCTTCCGTACCCCCCCCCGCCGCCTTCCATGGGGGCCGTGTCCAGGTGGTCGAGGTAGCTGGAATAAACGCCCCCGAAGAAGATCTTCTCGAGATGCTCCCGGCCCCCAAACAACGCCAGCACCTGGTCGGGGTCGGCGACGTGGACGCGCATGGCATCATCGACGAGTTTTTCCAGAATTGCGCAGTCTTCCCCGGTGAGAATCTTCTGGTCGACCAGGCGTTGTGCCACCGAGATCGCGGGGTCGGAGACCCATGCCGCCGAGATCTCCATCAATTGCGCAGGGAGTACCCCGCGCAACTGAACGGCGAAAACCCCGAAAAGCAGGTTCTTGTCCCGGTTTATGTCCATAACCAAACTACCCTTTTATCACGCGCATTACTGCACGATCCCGGCCAAATCCTTGGATATGAGGTCCTGTTTCACACAATTGGCAACTTGGCATCATACCGAAAATACTTCCACAAAAAAAACTCGCCACACCCTTGTCTTCTTGACGAACGCGACACAGACACGTATCCCTGTCACAAACGCTCTGCCGGTTATAAGCAAAATGTGTACCAATTTTAATGGTTTTCTTTTGTGAATTCTTAACGATAACAAAGGCAATGAGTTACAGCTTAAGATTTGTGAGTCCCGCGCATTCCCCTTCAAATATGAGACAAAACATGTCCAGAAATTGGGCAGTGTAGTGTTCAGAATCTGGACACCGGCATTTTGGCGGGTGATCTTTGGGATGGGCCAGGGACCGGGATTTCCCTGTATTTCATCATCACAGAGACACGGGGACATGAGCCTTGACGTGCATGCGGCGCAGTCTGTCTCAAAATGAGATTCCGTGGACGCCGGGCAGCACTGCGCGACGTTGTACACCCGCACAAAGCGCAGGCCTTCGGCGGACAGACGGTCCAGATTGGGCGTGTGAATCTCCGCACCATGGCAGCCGATATCAGAAAAGCCGGGGGCGTCCGCGAAGATGACCACGATGTTGGGCTTGGCTGCGCCCAGGGAACGCTGCACGGATCCCATCCCACTTTTCCCTGGGAAGTCGTTCTTGAACCGCCGAAGCGTTAGTTTATTTTACTTGACTTTATGTCAAATCTGTTGTACATTATGTCAACAACACACAACATTCGCGCCGTTGACGCGAGGGAAAGGAGAGTGTAGAGATGATGCATGCGCAAGAAAAGAAGTCTTGGGTCACGCTCGGCCTGTTTGTCGGGTACATTGTGCTGTTTCTCACGATCTATTTGACGACGCACTCCGGGAAGGCCGCCAATATCGCCTTTTGGCTTTGGATACCCGTGGGGATCGGCCCCCTTAGCTCCTGGCGGAAACGCAAGAAGGGACTGGTCCGGATGGATGAGCGCGACCGGGATATCGAGCACCGGGCGAACGAGGCCGGCTTCCTCCTGGGGTTCTGGATGCTGGTAACTGCCGTCAACGTGCCGACGGTGCTGTTGGATTATGATGCCGTCTTCGAACTGCCGTTGTGGCAACTGATGGCGATCACAAACTTCTTCATCTTTGTGCCCTACGCCATTCGGTCCGTGTTCGTCATATGCAGCTACCGGTTCGGGGACGAACTTGATGCCACCGCAGATTAACAACCGCATCCGGCGGCTGCGTTTCGACGCCGGTGAAATCACGCAGCAGGAACTGGCCGACGCCGTGGGCGCCAGCCGTCAGACGATCATCGCGCTGGAGGCGGGCAAGTACGGGCCTTCCCTGGCGCTGGCGTTCCGCATCGCGCGTTTTTTTGGGAAGAACGTCGAAGAGGTCTTCGCGTATGGCGAGGCACCGGAGAAGAGCCCGTGACGGCCACGGAGGCAGCGCTTCCACCCAAGGCTGGCAAGTGTGCTCCATAATCCCGTTGGGGTAAAAACAACAAACTCGGAAAGCCGCTTCAAGACCCCGCCTATTTTCCCGCCTCGTCTGTTCGGTGCCAGTAACGGAAGGAGAACTCGTAGTCGGCGCCTTTCTGATGATTTCCGAAATTCAGCCCCACGATCACGGAGACATTGGGCCCCGGCGGGTCCACGAATTCGACACCTGCCTGGAGGTGGTTGACCTGGAGCGTGAAGCCGCGATTGAAGGCGGGGTTGTCGTCAAAGCTGCCGCCCGGTTTGCCGGGATTGCGGTTGTAGACCGACAGGGTTCCATCGGGCGGGACCGCAGCGGACGCCGTCCGAAGCGATTCATTTGATTCGGAAAAGGCGAATTCCGTTTCGCCCGCGCGCGCGAAGACGTTGTGTTCCTGTCCCACCACATTGTGGTCGGGAATCCTATCGTCCGTGCGGGTCTCAGGCGCTTTGTGATCCCAGCCCTGGTGGAAATAGGGGCACAGGCGCAGATGCACCGGTTTGCCCACGGCATCATCACCCAGCACTTCCACGCGCACACGGTGCTCCGGCCCGTCGAGCGTGTGATGGTAAATGACCCGGATGTCCGTGCCCGCGACAGGGGCGAGCATTTCCTTGCTCCAATGGATCACGTCGCCGTCGCGGCGGACGTCAAAGATTCCGCCGGGCGCAAACTGATAGGGTTGCCAGTCATCGCCGACGTACAGCGTGAAGGTGCGCTCGCGGCATTCGGGTTTCTTGTAGGGCGTGAAGTAGGGGACGCCGTCCACATCCTTCAGCGGCTCACTGGGGCTCCAGAACACCGCATTGCCGGAAGTCGAGGCGTAGTGTCCGTCCCAACTCTCCTTGTCGTTCCATTTTTCCGGATTGGCAAAGGTGTAGCCGCCGCGCAACAGGTTGGGTGTCCGCAGGTCATAGGCAACGATCAACTCCGGGGCCATGCGGCCCTCGGGATCGCAAATCTGAAAATGCTGTGTCTCGGCGTGCAGCAGCCTGCCGTGGCCGGCGATGACCCGGCCGTCGCGGTCGTCGCGGTTCGACAGCGTGTCGTTCATCACATAGACCATCGAGGGCGCCTTGGGGCAGGGCCATTTCCCCGCAAACCAGTCCGTGAACTCCCTCACCGTGCACAGGTTCCAGCCGTGGTCGAGGAAAAGCGCGACGAGATCCAGCGCGCATTCCAGCGCCTCGTCATTGTCGAGCATGGGGCTCCAGGGGCCGTTCGGCGTGAAGATGTTCCCCTCCGAGGCCGTGTTGATGTAGAGGTAGGGCGTGCGTCCAAGGCGCAGGTTGGCCTCGTACTGCTCCAGTTCCACGCGCCACCAT
>CAIXUF010000248.1 GCA_903922535.1 Candidatus Hydrogenedentota bacterium | reverse complement strand
CCGGGGAAGTTGGCGTGCATCCGGTTCCACGCACATCAGTCCCCTCCGGGGAAGTTGGCATGCATCCGGTTCCACGCACATCAGTCCCCTCCGGGGAAGTTGGCGTGCATCCGGTTCCACGCACATCAGTCCCCTCCGGGGAAGTTGGCATGCATCCGGCTCCACCCACATCAGTCCCCTCCGGGGAAGTTGGCATGCATCCGGCTCCACCCACATTCTGCTCTCCCGGGGAAGCTGGCAGGCATCCGGTTCCACTGACCTTCTGCTCCTGCGGAAAAGCGGACGCATGCCCGACTCTTGGTTGCCCCCCAAACGACGGATGGCGTTGAAACAATATGAAAATCAAGGCCGTTAAATGGTTCGCGCCGCTGGACATGCGGCTGGTGGAGATGGACAAACCCGTGCCCCGACCCTGGGAGGCGCTCGTTCGGGTGGAGTCCGTCGGCGTGTGCGGGTCCGACGTCCATTATTTCCGGGACGGCCGCATCGGCGAGAACGCCCTGAAACAGCCGACCATACTCGGCCACGAATATGCGGGCATCGTCGAGGCCGTGGGCCCGGAGGCGGATCCGGCCCTGCTGGACCTCCGCGTGGCGGTCGAACCGGGCATTCCGTGCATGCACTGTGAATGGTGCCGCACGGGGCACTATAATGTGTGCGAAAAGATGTTCTTCCCGGGCGGTCCCGGCTGCGACGGCGCGTTGCGCGAATACATGGCCGTGGACGCCCGCTTTTGTTTTCCCGTGCCCGACGGCATGCCCCCCGCCGTGGCGGCGATGATTGAGCCGGCCGCCGTGGCCGTGCACACAATTGAACTGGCCCGGCTGCGGCCGGGTGATGATGTGGCCATTGTCGGCCTCGGGCCGGTGGGCCTGCTGACGGCGCAGATGGCGAAGCTGTGCGGCGCGGGCCGCGTGCTCGGTGTCGATTTGCTGGACTACCGCGTTGAAGCGGCCTCCAGGCATGGCGTGGACGCCGCATTTGCCGGCCGGGTCGGCGGGCCCGCCGAAGGCGGCGCGGCCACGGCCGCATGGCTTCGCGAAAAGACCGGCGGGCGCGGCGTGGACGTGGCGATAGACTGCACGAACGGTCCGGACGGACTGGCGCTGGTGTGCCACGCGGCGCGGCCGGCGGGCCGGTGCGTGCTGACCGGCATCAGTGGCCGGGAAAGCGACCCGCTGCCGGTGAGCCTGGCGCGGCGCCGTGAACTGACGCTGCACTGGTGCCGGCGGTTTTTGAACAATTATCCCGCAACCCTTGCGCTCGTCGCGTCGGGACGTCTCGACGTGGCGGCGCTGATAACGCATTCGTTTCCGCTGGAGCGCGCACAGGACGCATTCCGGCTGGTGACAGACAACGCAGACGGCGTTCTCAAGGCCTCCGTCGATTTCTAATCGGCGGCGGAAAACGTCTCGGAGGCAGTACCGGTTATGAGCCTTTTCAAGAAGATTATTCTCGGCGTCGTGATTTTCGTTCTGGCGGCGGCGGGACTGTTTGTGGCGGTCATCGGCCCCTGGCCGGTGTACAAGGACTCCCAGTTCGCCACGTCCGCCTACTGCAAGAAGGCGCTGGCGGACATTGACAAGAACATTCTCCTGTCCGATTTCACCCCGACGCCCGGCGCGCTGAAAGCGGGCTGGGGCGTGGCGGAAATGACGCCCCGGATCGGCACGCCGCTGGGCGGCCTCGGCGCGCGCAAGGGCAGGCCCTCGACGGGTGTGCATGACCCGCTGTATTCCAAGGCCATCTGCCTGAGCGACGGCAAGGACACGGTGGCGCTCATCGGCGACGACATGCTTATCGTCCCGCCGAACATCGCCGACCTGGCGCGCCGGAAGATTGCCCGGGAGGTGGGGCTCACGGCAAACAACATCCTGTTCTGCGCCAGCCACACCCATTCTGGCACCGGTGCCTTTGCGCCCGGCCTGGCCGGAACTTTCTCGTCGGGCAAGCTGGACCCCGCCATACCCGAGATGGTCAGCACGGCCATGGCCAACGCGGTCATCGCGGCATTCAAGAGCATGGCCCCGGCCAAACTGGCCGACGCCCAGGTGGACGCGCCCGAGTTCATCCGCAACCGTACCCGCGAGGCCACAACCGACTCGATGCTCAAGTATCTCGTGGTCGAGAAACTGACCGGCGAAAAATGCTTCGTGATTCGCTATTCGGCGCACCCGACCCTTTTTGGCGAGGACAGCATGCGGTTCAGCGCCGAATTTCCCGGCGCCCTCCAGCGTTATGTGGAAGCGGAAACAAAAGGCACGGCGATCTATCTCGGCGGCGCCGTGGGTTCCATGGGTCCCAGGGCGCCCGACGCGCCCACACCCGACGAAAGGATTGATCTGATGGGCAAAGGACTGGCGAGGAAGATGCTTGACGCGCTGGCCGCCGCGCCCCCGCAGTTCAAGACCAACCTCGACATCGCGTCGGTGGGCGTGCCCGTCGGCATGCCCTCCGCACAGATGCGCCCGATGGGCCCCGGCTTCCGCGTGTCCCCCATGTTCGCCAAACTGGCGGGCATCCTTCCCGAGGGCTGGGTCCAGGGCATCCGCGTCGGCGACATCCTGTTCGTCGGCCTTCCCTACGACACCAGCGGTGAAATGGCCCGGCAGTGGCGCGAGGAAATGGCGCCCAAGGGCTGGGACCTGTGGGTCCACGGCTTCTCCGGCGCCTACTGCGGCTATCTCTCACCGGACAAGTACTATTACGAGGTGGACAAGAAGGGCCAATTGGGTTATGAGAACGGGTTCATGAGCTGGTTTGGCCCGAACGCCGAAGCGTACATGCGCACCCTGCGGGATGAAATCATCAACAAGATGGGCGTGTCCCCCCTGCGCGCCCAGAACGGCGCGCCACTTCAAACGGCCGTTGCCGCATCGTGATCGATTTGGACCAGCCACCCCTGGACGATACAGCTCCCGCCCTCTGGCCAACGCCGATGCCAGGGGAAATGCCCCCTCCCATCCCCACCGCGACGCCGGTGCGGGAGGAAATGCCCCCTCCCATACCCATCGCGACGCCCGTGCGGGAGGAATCAACTCCCCCTCCCGCCGTACCGCCGGTGCGGCGGGGGCTGCTGTACCCGTGCATGATCCTGCTGTGCGGTGTGGCGTTGATTGCGGTGGCCGCATCAATGGAATCGGGCTGGATCACCGGAAAGCCATGGTCCATGGCGCTGCTGGTGCTCGACGACAATGATGAGGGCATCCCGCCCGACGCCTACGAGGTCTACGCATATCCCGTGGTCGCGCACACTCCGTCCAAAGGGGACCAGGTTCGCGGCCTCATGCAGCGCATCGCCAAAATGGGGGGGGATGCCAAGGAGTTTGAGGGGCACGACGAGATTGCCGTCGCCGTGGTCATGCCCATGGCCGGGGCCGCGCCGCTGCTGGCATCGGGGCGCCTTCCCAAGCCCGGCGCGCACGAGGCGCTGGCGGGCGATCTGGTCCCTGACGGATTCTTCACGCTGCGCGACGGCGACCACACGGTTCGGTTCGAGGTTGTCGGCCGGCTCAGGCGCACCGTCAGCAGTTTCACCAACGCATACATGATTATTGACGACCCCATCATCGAAAAAAGCATAACGCCCGAGAATGACGTGCGCTGGGGCTGGCTCGTGCCCGACGGATGGAACCGCATGGACGAGTTGCGGCCGTGGATCGGAAAGAACAATCCCGAAGTGGGCGGCAGCAAATCAGAGGACGGGGATTCCGGTCCGGACGGTGAGGGGGACGACGTAAACGACGAACCGGAAATGGGGCCGAGAAACCCCATGTCTCCCGGCATGGAACCGACCGAACGGCCCCATCTGCTTGCCGAACCCGAACTGACGCCCCTTTCCCCGAGGGAACTGAACCAGAAAGACGAAAAGTACGCGGATGTAACCGTGGTGCAGCGGCAAATCCGCGTCCCCGCCGACATTTTCTGGACGACGCTGGCCGGACTGCTTCTGGTGGCCGCCGCGGGATTCAGCATGGTGACCCGCATGTGCCTGCGCATGAGCCTTGTCCCCGGCGGGCTGCTTGGCCCCCTGTTTTGCGCGGTCAAACAGCGGCGCACGATGTGGAACACCCTTCACGCGCTGCTCTACCTGCTGTTTTTCTACGCCATGGTCGGCGGGTTTGTGATTCCCGAGTCCAACTACCAGGTGGTCCAGTATGTGAGCGGTATCTTCAGCAAGAGCGGTGATCTGGGCTATGTCGGCGACGCCTATGCGTCGGGCGACATACTGCGCGCGGCATTGGCCACGTTCGAGAACAATTACGTAACGCAGACACTGGGCATGACGTTTCTCGTCTCGCTGCCTGGCATTCCGCTGGGCGTGCTCAAAACCGCGGGCAGTTTCCTGCTTGCGGGCCTGGCACTCAGTCCCATCTGGGTGGACGGGGCCTCGGGCTACGTCTTCCACTCGGTCACGATGGCGATAGAGTTCGAGGGGTACATTATTGCCTGCTTCGCCGTGCTGGGGTGGACGGTTTGCCTGTGCCGCGTTCTCACCGTGCCTGGAAGGCGCTTGCGCGAACTGGCGAATGGCGTGCGGGTCCTGTTTGCCGCCGCCCTTGCGAGCGGCATCGTGCTGGCCGTCGCCGCGCTCTACGAGGCCGCCACCCTGATCCTGCTGGTCCGCGGGTAGCCCCCGCATATCCTACGCGGTGCTGCCGGTGCGGTAGCCCACCAGGTCAAGGCTGATGTGCCTGTAGCCAAGCGCCTGAAGGCGCTGCACCACCACGGCGCGCACGGACGGCTCGATGATGCGGGCGAACTCGGCGGGCTCAATCTCGATGCGGCACAGGTCGCCGTGGTGCCGTGCGCGGTACTGGTGGAAGCCCATGGACTTCAACAGCTCCTCGGCCTCCTCGACCCGGTGCAGTTCCTCCGTGTTGATCCGCGTGCCCTTGGGAAAGCGTGACGACAGACATGCGAAGGACGGTTTGTTCCACGTGGGCAGATGGCGCAACTGGCTCAGCGCGCGCACCTCGTCCTTGACGAGTCCGGCCTCGGCCAGCGGGGCCACCGCGCCGCGCTCCTGCGCGGCGCGCACGCCGACACGGGTCGTGTCCTGCGCGTCGTCGGCCAGTTCACCGTGGGCCATGTACGCAATGCCGTGCTCAAGCGCATAGCGCTCGATCGTCCCGAACAACTGGCCCTTGCAGAAATAGCAGCGCATGGCGTCGTTGCGCAGGTACTCCTCGTTTTCGAACTCGGTCGTCTGCACCACCTCGATGTGCCAGCCGCGGTCGCGTGCAAGCCGCAGTGCCCCGCCCAGTTCGCCCCGGGGCAGGCTCGGCGAGTCGGCGATGACCAGGTGCGCCGCATCGCCCAGTGTCTCCGCCGCCACGTCGGCCAGGTAGGTCGAGTCGACACCGCCCGAGTAGGCGATCACAATCGAACCGTATCCGCGCAGGATCTCCTTGAGGTCCTCTTCCTTCTGCAATGTTTCTGGGGCAATGGCCATGGTGCATGCATCCTTGTCATCAGCCAGACACCGTCATTGCGAGCGAAGCGAAGCAATCTCTTGGAGCCATAATCCAAGGTCTGGACCATCGCGAACATGAGATTGCTTCGCTTCGCTCGCAATGACGGTGTGATTCTATTCTTTGTCAGAGGTCCAAGTGTAACTCAGTCCGTCAACGTTCCGAGCATCATTTCTCCGTCTATTCCATCCAGCACCACCCGGCGCAGCCGGTTGGTCAGGTCATCTTCGGAACGCACCGCGACTTCGAGGTAATTCCCAAGGTGGCCCCGCCATGTCGCCCCCGCGCCGCCCTCAAACAGCACCTCCACGGCGCGGCCCAGGTGCCGCTCCTGAAAGGCGCGCAGTTTCGCCGCGCCCAGCGCGCGCAGGGTTTCACTGCGGACCGATGCGGCGGCGGGGTCTGTCTTTTCCGGCAGGCGCGACGCCGCCGAACCGCGCCGTTCCGAATACTTGAACACGTGCGTGAAACAGACCGGGCTCTCGCGCAGCAGCGCGAGGCTGTCGTCAAAGTCCGCGTCCGTCTCGCCGGGAAAGCCCACGAGAATGTCCGCGCCGATGCCAAGATCGGGCACCGTCTCCGCGGCGCGATGCACCAGCACAAGATACTCGGCGCGGGTGTAGTTGCGGCGCATGGCCGCCAGAATGCGGTCCGAACCCGACTGCATCGGCACGTGCAGAAACGGCACGAGCCGGTGATCCGGGTCGGCCATCCGTTCCAGCATCCCGTCGGGAATGGTGGTCAGTTCGATGGAGGCCAGGCGCACCCGCGCCAATCCGTCGATGCCGTTCAGCGCATCCACGACCTCAATCAGGGTCCTGCTCTCGAAGGCATAATCGCCGACATTAATCCCGGACAGGACAATTTCTTTCGCGCCCCGGCGCACGAGGCACTGCGCCTCGGCCACGAGATCCCCAAATTCGCGCGAGCGCGAACGGCCCCGCGCGAAGGGGATGGCGCAGAAGCTGCACATGAAATCGCAGCCGTCCTGAATCTTCAGGTTCATGCGGCGCGTGACGGCAGGCGCGTCGGCCACCCACGGCACCGTGAACGCCTCACGCCCCCCCCGCGAGCACACCACCTGGGCACTATGTACCGCAGGCGTCCCGCCTGCCGCTTCGGCACGGCTCTCCTCCAGCGCGTCAAGGTGCCGCGCCAAATCCAGCTTGTCGCGGTTGCCCAGCACCAGGTCCACGCCGGGAATGCGCGCCACCGCCTCCGCGCCCGTTTCGGCGTAGCAACCGATGACCACCGTGCGCGCGCCCGGGTTGGCCCGGATAAACTGACGGATCATCTGCCGCGATTTCGCGTCCGCCTCGCGCGTCACCGTGCAGGTGTGGATAATGCCCAAGTCGGCCGCTTCGCCCCAGGGCGCGATCACATACCCCGCCGCCGCAAGTTGATCGGCGATCAACCCGCTTTCCGCCTGGTTCAGACGGCAGCCCAGCGTGTGTATGGTGGCGCGTTTGGTGTGCATGTGGTGCCGGACCCCCCGCCCCGTCCGTGGCCCCTATTTTACCCCAACTGTGCCCGGAGTTTCCCTTTGGCGCTTCCAGTTTTCACAAAAGCACGCCGCATGAGGGCAAAAGGTGGCCGTCTCCAAGCAAAAGTCGGTCGACTCCAGGCTAGAGTCGGTCCACTCCGGGCTAAAGTCGATCTACTCCAAGCCAAAGTCGGTTGACTCCGGGCTAAAGTCGGTCGACTCTGGGCCAAAGCAAGCCCCTTTTTCGGGGAAAAAGCCCCCTCAAGGGTGCCTTCGACCACCGAAGGGGCGGTTTAAGCCGTTCAAAAGCAAGGAGTTGTGGCGACAGCATCCTTTCCGGGGGCGTGGGAGTGGGGTGCGGGGGCGCTATTCCCGTGTGAGCGTCAAATCCAGCCGCGCTTCCTGGGCATCTCTGCCCACGGGGTAGCGGATTTCCAGCCCGTCCGCGTTTTCGGCGACAGTGGGCGCGGCCAACCCGGTCGCAACCTTCACGTCCAACCCCGGCAGATGCCATTGTCCGGCTTCCACGGCGTGGGCGTGGGCACCCGGGGCGTGCACTTCAAAGCAGATGCTGTCGTCCATCCTGCGACCGAAGGCTTTCTTGCAGGTTATGGCAAGGGAATTCTTCGCGGCCGTCGCCTCGATGCTGAAATCGCCGCGACCGCGCATCCAACAGATGCCGCCGTCGGGGCCGACCCAGTGCGCCGTGACCGGATGGGCCTGCTCGGGGGAGTCCTTGAACGGGGGCGTGACGCCGCCGCCAATCATGAGGTCTTTGGAGAACCACGCCGTGGCCACCCGCTTGCCGCCGTGGCCGATGGGCCGGCGCACTTGGCGCTCGCCCCCGAAAGTCTGCAATTGCGCCAGGATTTCCTTCGGCGGTTCCTGGCGCACGAGGGCATAGGACGGAATGGCGAAGCGTTCACCGTCCTTGGACGAATGGGCCAGGGACGGCACCGGCGCAATCTCCTCGGGCACGCAAAACGCAATCCACACGCCGGCCAGCGCGACATACTGCTGCATGTCCATGCCGTAGGCGCGGTCCCAGGGGCCGCAGAGGTTGCGCATGCCAGGATGGTAGAACGCGGCCAGGTCGCGCCAAAAGCCCTCCTCCATGTTCCGCGCCATTCTGGCCATGCCGGGCGTCACCGGGTGCGTGCGCCACAGGTCCATGCCGTAGAGGTCGACACCGCCGTAGGTGGGCGAATTGTACTCGTCGAGGGAGCCGTTCTCCTTGAAGTTGTGATAGATGGTGTCGGCAAGCTTGTGGGCGTGGTCGCGCCACTCCGCCACATCGAAACGCTGCCCCGCCCAGCCCAGCAGGTGGGCGCTCATCAGCGCGATGTTGGAATACTGCGGCCGAACCCGCCGCTCATGATCGCCCGCGGCGGCGCGGCGGAGGCATTGTTCAAGCAGGGCGACGCTGGCATCATCGAGCAGGGGTCGGAACTCCTCCAGCAGCAGGATTTCCGCGGAACCGACGAACTCGCGCCAGTTGGGGTCCAGGCTGGGTTTCCCGTGCAGGTCCGGAAGCGTGGACTTGTCTTCGGCGCGCGGCGGCCAGATGCCGTGGTCGGCGCTCTGCGGCGCGTCCACCTGGACCCGCGCCAGGGCTTGGACGATGCGGCGCGCCCGGGCGGCGTCGCCGGGGCCGTTGCGCAGCAGGAGCCCCACGGCGTATTGCGCCGAGCCCCGGGTGCCATGGCTGCCCGAAGCGCCGACAAGCCCCGCCGTCTCATCCCACTGGCCGTCCATGTACTGCATGGCCGAGACGGTCATGTCCTTCACGAGGGGCGGCAGGGAATCCAGGGTTTTGGCCGCAGTTGCCGCGCCGGAAAGCGCCGAGAGTCCGAGCAATGCGACAAGGAGCCTTATGGACGAGTATTTAGGCAAAGGGATATTTCCTG
>CAIXUF010000247.1 GCA_903922535.1 Candidatus Hydrogenedentota bacterium | reverse complement strand
CGGCGGGCGCGGCGGTGGCGGCGGTGGCGGCGGTGGTGGCGGTGGCGGCGGTGGCGGCGGCGGCGGCGGTGGCGGCGGGTCCGGCTATCATTATCTTTTTGGCACCAGCGGTTCGGGTGGCGGCGGTGGATGCGGCGGCGCGGGTGCGGACGACGATGGTATTGGTGGCAGTTGGTCGCCCGGCGGCCAGGGTGGCGGCACCAAGAAAGGCGCCTCGCAGACCATCGCAAACAGCGACGGCAACAGCGCAACCGGAGTTGGCGGCGGTGGTTTGGCCGGAAATGGCGGGGCTGGCGGCAACGGCGGAAATGGCGGGGCTGGCGGCAAAGGCGCTGACGGTGGCGGTGCTGTGGTGCTTGCGGCAAAAGGTCTGCTCTCCCTGACTGGCAGCACACTGGATGTCAGTGCCGGCGTATCCACCTCCGGCAACGCCGGCATATCCGGTTTCTCCGGCAACGCCGGCGGAGGCATTGCCGCCGGACGATCTGGTTCCGCCGGCGGGACCGGAAGCAGTGCCTCCGGTGGCGGTGGGAACGGCGGCACAGGCGGCTCCGACGGTGCAGGCGGCAGGGGGGGCATGGGTTCTTCGGGCGGTAAAGGCGGCAACGGCGGCAAAGGCACGCCGGGCATGGTCAAACTGCATGGTTCGGTGGTGCTGGCCGACGGCGCGACGGTCCGTGCGGCGAATGGCGCCTCGACGGCGCCGGAACACCAGGGCCGGTTCACGCTGGTGTCGAACATGAACGCGGCCGCCGCTGCGGCCCACAGTCCGGCCGTCTCTTCGTCGGAGACGGTGAGCGGCGAGACGACGAATGATCCCGTCTTGACTGCGGACAACAGTGCCTTCGGTGGCGGCGCAAACGCGCCGCTTATAGGCGAACTGGAAGGCGGTCCGGCAACGTCCGGTCTGCTGAAGTCCAATTACTGGAATCAGACTGCAGTCGTGGCGGATTCTGGATACAGGATGGGTGAAGTTTCAGTGATCCGCCTTCATGACAGCGTGTTTCGCGGGCTTGACCAGGTATTCGTCGTGAATGACACTGACAACGCCGTTGGCCCGGTAACAGTGTCACTTGGCGGCACCGATTATGCGGTGGGCCCGGTTCCGGCACACACCACCTGGACGACCACGAGCGTGCCCACGTTCAGGATCAACTACGTCACGGACGGTCACGGCTCGATCAGCGGCAGCGCGACGCAATATGTCGTGCAGGGAAACAACGGCACCCGGGTGACGGCAGTCGCCGACTCATGCTATAGCTTTGCCAGATGGACCGACAATGTCATGACCGCCGAACGCACGGACCACGCCGTGACTGCCGACCTTACGGTGACGGCAATCTTTGCGGACACGACTCCGCCGGTCTTCGACAGTCTGCCGTCCGAAAGGACCATTGACGCGGACGCCTCCTGCGCCGCGTTTGTGCCTGACTTTACGGCGGGTGTCACAGTCAGCGACAGCTGTGGTGGCATGGTGACGCTAAGCCAGTTTCCGGCGGTGGACACCCCTGTCGCCACGGGCGTGACAAATGTGATCCTGACGGCAACCGACGATGCGGGCAACTTCGACACCCGTGCGGTGAAGCTGATCGTGGTTGACAAGATCGGACCGCTTTTCACCAGCGCGCCGGTGGCGCAAGCCATTGGCGCAGACGCCTCGTGCGCGGCAGTCGTGCCTGATTTCACCGCGGGCGTTGTGGCAACTGACGCGTGCGGCGGCATCGTGACACTCAGCCAGTCGCCGGTCGCGAATGCCATTATCGACGGCATGGGCGCGCATGACGTGACTGTGATGGCTGCCGACGCCTCGGGAAACAGCACCGAGTTCACGGTGACCCTGACCGTGCTCGACAAAGCCGGGCCTGTTTTCACCAGCGCACCGGTCGCACACGCCATTGACACGGACTCCTCGTGCGCGGCGTTCGTGCCCGATTTCACGGCGGGGGTTGCGGCCGCGGACTCCTGCGGCGGCCCGGTCATGCTGAGCCAGTCTCCGGCGAAGGATACCTCCGCCGGCAGGGGCGAAACGCCCGTGACCGTGACGGCTGCAGACGTTGAGGGCAACACGACCGAAGTCACGGTGATGTTGACCGTCTCTGAAAGGACGGCACCGAGTCTCATCACTCCGCCGACCGACAAGACCGTTGACGCGAACGAGGACTTCTGCACTGCGCTCGTGCCTGACTTCACCGTGGGCGTTGTGGCTTCGGATGCCTGTGGCGGTCTTGTGACGCTGAGCCAGTCTCCGGCGCCGAATACCATGGTCAACGGCAGGGGCGCGCACGACGTGACCGTGACAGCGACCAACGCCTCGGGCGACAGCACCACAGCAACGGTGACGCTGACCGTTGTGGACAGCGCAAAACCCATTATAGACCTTAACGGAGACGCCGTGGTCGTTGTGCAGTGCAACACCCCGTACGACGAATTGGGTGCGACGGCGTGGGATAACTGTGCGACTGGCCTGGTCGTGACGGTTGGCGGTGACGTGGTGGACACGGCGGTGCCGGGTGCTGTCTACAGCGTAACCTACAACGTGAGCACGGCAACGGCAACAGCGCCGCCGAGGTGACTCGGACGGTTACGGTTGCGGACGCTACCATCCCGGTGATCGCGCTTGTCGGTTCGGCCGCTCTCACCGTGGAGTGCGGCGGAACATATGTCGAGCCGGGTGCCACGGCGGTGGCAAACTGCATTTCCGGGCTCGTCGTCACTGTTGGCGGCGACACGGTGAACACCGCCATGCCCGGCATCTACACCGTCACCTACAACGCGGACGACGGCAATGGCAACAACGCCGCCGAGGTGACGAGGGCGGTTACGGTTGCGGACACGACCGTCCCGGTGATCGCGCTTGTCGGTTCGTCCGCCGTCACTGTGGAGTGCGGCGGCGTGTACACGGATGCGGGCGCGGTGGCCGGCGACGTGTGTGCGGGCAGTCTTACCGAAAGCATCGTGGTCGAAAATCCGGTGAACACGGCGGTGCCTGGCGACTACATCGTGCGGTACAGCGCGAAAGACACGGCCAATAACGCCGCCGCACAAGTCACCAGGACTGTCCACGTGGAGCGAACCACCGCACCAACCATTGAACTCGCTGGTTCAGCTTTCGTCACAGTGGAGTGCGGCGGCAACTATGTCGATGCGGGGGCGTCGGCCAGCGACGCCTGCACAGGCGATCTGACTGGAAGAATCATGGTCACCAACCCGGTGAACACGTTGGTGCCTGGCAGCTACACCATCACCTATAGTGTGAGCGACGGTGTGCGCAGCGCCGCTGAAGCCATTCGGACGGTGATGGTTGCGGACACCTCAACACCGGTCGTGGCCATAAGTGGTGGAGACTTGCTCCTCGGAGAATGCGGCGCGGCCTTGACTCTTCCCGCCGCGTCGGCTTCGGACGCCTGCGCCGGAGCCCTGGATGCGACAGTCACCGATATGGGCGGTCTTAATGCGGCCAATCCGTCGGTGGGCACCTACACTGTGGTTTACACCAGCGCTCCGGACAGCGGTCGCCGGACCGGCACTGCGGCCCTGACGGTGACCATCTCTGACACTGCGGGGCCGATGGTGACGCTTGCGAACCCGGGGCCGCTGACTTTTGAATGCACAGACAGGATTGACCTTCCCGGCGCGACGGCAGTAGATGCTTGTGCCGGCGCGCTGACTGCCGCTGTGGACGACCTGGGCGGTCTGAACCTGGCCGCGCCCGAGTATGGCATCTATCACCTGGTCTACAGAAGCGCCATGGACGGCATGTTGAGAACCGGTACGGCCGTCTTGACGGTGCACATCACGGACGGCATCGCTCCGATCATCCATCCTCCGGCAGAAAAGGTCCTTGCGGCGGATGAGTATGGCTATGCTTTGGTGCCTGATATATCGGCGGAGTCGACAGTGACGGACAACTGCTCCACTGTCGGCATGTCAGCCGTGACACAATTCCCCGCGGCGGGCACGAGCGTCTATGCGGGTGAACATGCCGTCACGCTGTCGGTGACGGACAAGGCGGGCAACGTGGGCACCTGCACCGCGATGCTCAAGGTGAGCGGGGCCGATATCTACGATGCAACCGGAGCCACCGCCAGTCTTGCTGTCACCGACGGGGCGTTAATCATCAATACGGACGCCATGGTCATGTCGGGCGCCGCCTCCGCCACCGGTGACGACGAGGGCGGGGTTTGCGTTTTCCGCTTTGCCAATGTGAACGTGGGGCAGGGCGTGACTGTGACGGTCACCGGTTCCAGGCCTTTGTCCATAGCAGCCTTGGGCGACATAAACTGGGGCGCAAACATCTCCGTGCCTGCGGGAAAACTCGGCGGGGGAACCGGCGGGGCAGGTGCCACAACCGGTGGTTCTGGCGGTTCTGGGGGTTCTGGCGGTGTGGGGGGGAGCGGCGGCAGTGGTGGCGGCGGTGCCACCGGTGCTTCGGGCAGCAGTTCCGCCAGCGGAAAAGTTGGCGGTGGGGGTAGTGCCGGAACCGCCGGTTCCACGGGTGTGAGCGGTGGTTCAGGAATGGTTGGCGGTGCCGGGGTGGCTGGTACGGGCGGATTTGGCACGGCCAGTTCCGGTGGTGCTGGCGGTACGGGCGGAAACGGCGCCGATGCCGGCGGTGCTGGAGGTTCCGGTGCGGGTGGCAGCCAGGGCGGTGGCGGTGGTGCCGGCGGTGGCAGTTTAGTCAAAACCGGTGGTGGCGGTGCGGGCGGCACGGCGGGCGGCAATGGTGTCAATGGCGGTGGCGGTGTATCCAACGGTGCCGTGGGCACGGCGGGGGGGAATGCGGCATTCCTTGCGGCGGCGGACACGCTCAGTCTGGCGGCAGGCGCGGGCGGCGGCGGCGGTGGACGTGGCGGCGGCGGCGGCGGCGGCGGCGGCGGCGGCGG
>CAIXUF010000246.1 GCA_903922535.1 Candidatus Hydrogenedentota bacterium | reverse complement strand
TGCACGTTTCATCCTGTCAGCGCGCCGGACTATCTGCCGCTTAAGCAGTTGCGGCAGTTGCAGTTGCACCGACTGAGGGCAATCGTTCAACGGGCGTACGACCATGTTGCGCTCTTTCGTCAGCGCATGGACGAGCGGGGTCTGACGCCCGCCGCCCTGGAAAAGCTGTCAGACATTGCGAAACTGCCGTTTACGGTGAAGACGGATCTGCGCGACACCTATCCGTTTGGCCTTTTTGCGAGCCCGATGAGCGAGGTGGTGCGGTTGCACGCATCGAGCGGCACGACGGGCAAGCCGATTGTGGTGGCCTACACCAAAGAGGATATTGATGTTTGGTCGAGCGCGATGATGCGCTGCTTCGCCGCGTGCGGTCTCGGGCAGGGGGACATCATCCAGAACGCATACGGGTACGGGCTGTTCACCGGCGGGCTGGGTGCGCACTACGGCGCCGAGAGGCTTGGGGCGACGATCATCCCGATCTCGGGCGGCAACACGGACCGTCAGATCATGCTGATGAAGGATTTCGGCACGACGGCGATCTGCTGCACGCCGAGCTACTTCCTGCGCATCATCGAGCGGGCCGGGGAAATGGGGATCGACCTGCATGATCTGCCGCTGAAGGCGGGCGTTTTCGGCGCGGAACCCTGGACGGAGGAAATGCGCAAGCGCATTGAAAAGGGTTCGGGAATCAAGGCGTTCGACATTTACGGGCTGTCTGAGATTGTGGGTCCGGGCGTGGGCAACGAGTGTTTCGAGCAGGACGGGCTCCACATTTTCGAGGACCACTTCTATCCCGAGATTGTCGACCCGGAGACGCTTGAGCCGGTGCCGGACGGACAGGAGGGCGAACTGGTGCTGACCACGCTGAGCAAGAAGGCGATGCCCATGATCCGCTACCGCACGCGCGACATCACGCTGATCAAGGCGGAAGAGTGCCCGTGCGGCCGGACGATCCGCCGCATCCGGCGGATTTCACGCCGCAGCGACGACATGCTCATCATTCACGGCGTCAATGTGTTCCCGTCGCAGATTGAGGAGGCACTGCTGATGGTGGAGGGCACGGCCCCCCATTATCAGATAGTGCTCACGAATACAGGCGTAATGGACAGCATGGAGGTGCAGGTTGAGGTCACGCCGGAGGCGTTCAGCGATCAAATGGGCGCGCTTGAGGTGCTTCGGCGGAAACTGGCGGCATCCATCGAAAAGATCATCGGCCTTCATGTGAAGTTGAAACTGGTGGAGCCGAACTCGATACAACGCAGTGAAGGCAAGGCGAAGCGTGTCATTGACCAACGCCCCAAATAACGCTGACTAAGAAGCTAAACGGACCGCCTGGAAGGGCGGAAAAGAGAGGCATGCCATGAAGATTCATCAACTTTCCATGTTTCTTGAGAACAAGCCGGGTCGTCTGAGCGAGCCGTGCCGGCTGCTGGCGAACGCCGGCATCAACATTCTGACGCTGTCGCTGGCGGACACGCAGCAGTTCGGCATCCTGCGCATCATCGTGCATGACTGGGAAAAAGCGCGCAAGGTGCTCGAGGGCGCCGGCTGCGTGGTCAACGTCACCGAGGTGGTGGCGACGGAGGTGGAGGATCAGCCGGGCGGACTGGCCAAGATTCTTGAGGTGATCGAGCAGGCGAAGCTGAACATTGAGTACATGTACGCCTTCACGTTCCGTTCGGGCGACAAGGCCGTGCTTGTGTTCCGGTTCAATGATCCTGACGCGGCGGTCGATGTTCTTCAGGCCAAGGGGATCAATGTGATTGGGAATGTTGAACTTTACTGAAGTGTGAAGGGTGAAATGTGAAGTGTGAAGACAGCCCTTGACCGCGAGGGATTCGGAATTGCCTGGTGCGGCATGGCCGCAGCCAAAGAATAGGGGATTCTGAATACAGAACTCAGAAGACAGAAGAAAAGACGGCAGACAGGAATGTCTGCCGCACATTGCACTCAATCATTGGGTCTTGCGGCGGTTTTGGAACATAGCATGCACGAAGAGGGTATTGAGACATAGGAAGCACGAAGACGGAATGAAGGCAGGGAAAGATTGCCGATTTGAGAAGTGACTGTTTGAATTTGTGTGACAACAGCATGTGATCATCCTCCTTGTGTGCATTGCCGCGCGAAGCGCCGGGTATCAGATCGAGCATGTGAATGAAGGCGCGAGATGGCAATGGTCACAGAACGAGGGAGAAGGTGACGAACACAGCGGCATGGCATGAACTGGCGGCGCGTTTGTACAGGTGACAAGATGAGTACGTTCGTTGTGGAGAATAGAATCTGGGACCCGGCGGAACAGATGCCCCGGCAGGAGCGAAAAGCCCTGCAGTTGGCGCGGCTGCGCGAGACTGTGGAGCGCGCCATGCGTGTCCCGTTTTATGAAAGGGCTTTTGAAAAGGAGGGCATCACGCCTGCAAAGATCAAATCACTTGATGATCTGCGGCGGCTGCCCTTCACGACCAAGGCGGACATGCGGGAGAACTATCCGCTGGGCCTGTGCGCGGTGCCGCGCGCCGAACTGGCCCGCATCCACGGGTCATCCGGCACGACGGGTGTGCCCACCTTTGTCGGCTACACGAAGAAGGACCTTCAGACCTGGGCGGGTCTTTGCGCGCGGTTTCTGGTTGCGGGGGGCCTGCGTCCGGAGCACACGGTCCAGGTGGCGTTTGGGTATGGTCTGTTCACGGGCGGGTTTGGCCTTCATTACGGCATAGAGGCGGTGGGCGCGGCGATCATTCCCGCGGCCTCGGGCAACACGCCGCGGCAGATCATGCTTATGCGTGATCTCGAACCGGACGTGCTCATCTGCACGCCGAGTTATGCGCTGAACGTGGCGGAGGTCATGCTTTCGACGGGGATGGACCCGCACACGATGAGCGTGAAGTACGCCCATTTCGGGGGCGAAATGTGGACGGAGGATCTCCGTGTTGAAATTGAGAACCAGACGGGGATTCTGGCGTTCAACAACTACGGGCTGAGCGAAATCATCGGACCGGGGGTGAGCGGGGAATGCGCCGTGCGCGAGGGCATGCACCTTCAGGAGGATCATTTCCTGGTCGAGTGCCTTGATCCGGAGACGCTTGAGCCTGTGGAGGAGGGGGCGTACGGCGAGCTGGTGATCACGGCGCTTACCCGCGAGGCCATGCCGATGATCCGGTACCGCACACGGGACATTGCCGCCATAGACGCCTGTCTCTGCGAGTGCGGGCGGACCACCCGGCGGATGAGCCGTGTCATGGGGCGTTCCGACGACATGCTGATCATCCGCGGTGTAAACGTGTTTCCGTCGCAGATCGAGGAGGCGCTTCTTGGCGTGGAGGGCACCACGCCTCACTACCTGATTGAAGTGGACCGCCCGGGGGCGCTCGACGAGGTCACGGTGAAGGTAGAGGTGAACACGGCGTTCTTCTCGGACAAGATGAGTGAAATGCAGGATCTTCGCGATAGGATAGACCGGAAGATTCAGGGCTATACGGGAATTCACGTGAAGGTGGAACTGGTGGGCCCGAAGACGATTGAGCGCTCGGTGGGCAAGGCGCTGCGGGTGGTGGATCACCGGGCAATGCGGCAATAGCGGTCAGTCCACCGCCGGCGCCGGTTCGGGGTAATTGTCCTTGCGGATGCTGTCGAAGTGGAGGTTGTTTTTCGGTCCAAACCAGCCGACGGCATAGCGGCTGTTGCGGGCACCGTAGACGTTCTCGTCGGGGGCCCATTCCCACTTTTCGTTGGTGACATGTCCGTCGCACCAGACGACATTGATGCGGCCATAGTGGCGAAAGTGCATGGACGGTGAACTGAACCAGGTCGGATCGCCCCTGGGATGGGTGGCTGAGACCGGCAGCGGGGGTTCAAGGAAGCTGTACTCCACGATATATCCGTCCTGCGGCATGGCCGCGTCCGCGAACATAACGGTTCCCGCCGGATCGGCGATGTGCACGTCGGCCATTCCGTTGTGGCAGGCTTCGGCGGGATCGTCCGTGGTGGAGAGCGTTGAACCGACGTAGGCCATGTTGTAGCCGTAGCCGCCGGTGCCCGACTCAAAGGCGTTTGCCACGTTGCCGCGCTTTTGCGCCTCCATGAACTCCGGGCATTCCTTGACCCTGCCGTCGGCCAGATATTCGAACAGGGGCCCCTTGTGGACATCGAAATCGCTGTTGGCGTTTGGCGTAGGACGCACGCCGTGCCAGCGGCAGCGGCCTCCGAAGTTGTCCGGCTCGTTGATGAAGTCAAACATGTCGGCGGCGGCGGGCACATAGCAGCCCTGATTCTCAGCGGCGTACATGGCGTTGGCGAGATAGAGCTGGCGGAGGTTGTTGACGCACTGGGTGGAGCGTGCCTGGGCCCGGGCGCGGGCGAGGGCGGGCAGCAGTATGGCCGCAAGTATGCCGATGATCGCGATGACCACCAGCAGCTCGATGAGCGTGAACGCGCTCCTCGTTTTGGGCACAGGGGGTCTCATGGACGCTGCGTGCTCCTGCGTGTGCGCAGCGAGGCGGCTATACCCGCCGCGAGGAGCCCGATGGCGATCAGGCTTGTGGACGGGCCGGGCACGGGCACGTAGTCGAACACAAAGTTCCCGTCGGCAAGAAGGGTTTCCCCGGTGGGCTCGGCGAAGAGACGCACCGTAACGTTGCGGGTGTCGCCGGCCTTTCCCGTGTCGGTGCGCAGGCTGAAGTTGGCTATGCCCGCAGTGGTGCGCACTTGGAAACCCTCCGCAGCGGGGTCGGCGTCGGCGATCCCAACCGGGGCTGCCCCGATCACCTCAAGCGTGAGCAGCATGCCCTCGGCAACGCGGTTGCCGTTGGCGTCGTGTATTTCGCCGGTGTAGAAGTAGATGGGGCCTGGGGCGGTGGCATTTGGATTCTGCACCCAGAGTGTGGTGGGTTCGGCGGCTGGACCGGGAAGGAAAGCATAGGAAAGTCCGCCCGCAACAAGGCCGTCCGGCGTGGCGGCGCGCACGGTGGCGGTGCCCGCGGTGGTGGCGGCGCGGAGCGTGAATGAGACTGTTCCGCCGCTCACGGCCACCTGCACACCATCAGTGGAGGGATCCCCATCGGTCGTGACAATGTACGCCAGTTCCGGAGGGGAAACGGTGACGGTGAGCAGTGTGCCCTCGGTTACCGGCGTGGTGCCGTCAAGGATCGGGTCGCTCTGAAACGCCACCGTGTCCGCGCCGTTCGCCAAGACACCGGAGGGCGGGGTTGGGTGAAGGACCACGGGAACGGCTGAAACGTTCAGATCACCGGAACCGGCAACGGAGGCCAAGGCAAAGAGACCGGGCACTGTGGAGCGGAAGAGGAGGAGATTGTTGGCCGGGTCCCGCTGCACGCCGGAGATGCCGTCTTGGGTCCACTGGCTGCCGTCGAAACGCCAGGGTTCCAGGGCGGACTCGTCGAGTCCCGCAATTTGGCCGGTTGTATAGGCGAGCGTGAACTGCGCCGCCTGTATCTGCGCGGCGTTGAAATCGGGGACGCTGGATGTGAATTGGCGCAGGGCGCCGCTCATCTGGCGCATGGGAATGGGCGGTTGGGGGGCGGCCGCGGGCAGGATGTCCACATTGCAGTTGAAGAGGCGGATGCCGGTGCGCGCGCCGTTGGAAAAGAGCGTGATGGCGTTGCCGACGGCGTCTTTTGCCAGGCCAAGCCGGGCGCCGGTGGGGCTTCCGCCGTATTCGGGCGGGATTTCGAGCGGAAGCACGGTGCTTTCGGGACGGAGCGGGTCCGTGCCGGAGACCCGCGTTTCATAGCTGTCGGTCACACCGTCTTTGTCGGTGTCGGTCAGGGGATCAATGTCGACGACTGCGGAGACCTCGGGGGCAATGGTGCCAAAGCCTGCGACGGTGCCGTTGATGATGGCGCTGATGCGGATGAAGTCGAACTTGGACAGATTGGCGGGCGTACCGTCGGACTTTACTGCCCAGGAGATGTCGAAGGCGTCGCCGCCGCCGGAGTAAGGCGTCAATCCCACCTTGAGCGGGTCGTCGGGGCGGAGATAGTTGTCGCGGTATTCTTGAACCGTTGGGGACATGTCTGAATAGCCCCAGTCCTGTTCCTTGCCGTCGGTATTGGAATTGAACACATTGCCCGCAAGGGAAGGGGAGGGGTTGGCAATCCCCGTTGGGAGAACGGAGGCGGACAGGCTGCGGCTGCCGGGGATAACATACCATGGGTCATCGGGAAGACCGTTGCCGTTGACATCCTCGCTGATTTCTACCAGGGCCGCCTCGGCCCAGCGGCGTGTGGGGACGCCGCCGACCCAGAAGGCGTTGCCATGCACCACGAAATCGAGCCCCATGGGATTGTCCGGGTCGTTTAGCACCGGGGTGTTGAATTTCAGGGTGATGTAGCTGCCCGGGTCGGCGCCGGGCCGGCCGATGCAGTATGCCTTGCCGTTGTTTGGGGCGAGTGTGCCGCCGCCGGCGGGGGCGCCGAGCGCCTTGGTGGGGTCAGTGAACCCGGTCTGGCGGTCGATACCGTTGTATGAAAGCACCGCGTCGGCCCAGGGATTGTCGACAGTTGACAGTTGAAAGTTGACAGCGGACAGTGGGGGAGCAGCCAGTGCAAAGGCGGAGATAAGGGGGGCAAGAGTCAGCACCAGCAAAAGGATGCGTGGAAAGGTCCGCATCAACGCGCCGTCAATAAATCCGCTATTCATCACGACCAAGCCCTCGCTTCTGACCTTGGGCGCGGCTCTGTCAAAAGACAGGACGCACACCCGGTACTGATCGGCAGGTCTTCGGACTTACAGGCGAGGCCGTGTTACCGGCGGGCCTACTGGACGCCGCTTCCCGGGCCTCTTGGCCCAGTGCTTCCCCCGGTGGCGGACCGCCGGGTGGCGTCGTTCGTTCCTGATTACCGCTGCGGGGCAGTCCCGGAATCACACCGGGGTTCCCTCTTAGCGTCCGGCCACGGGGCCGGACGAACCGACTTGGGTATTATACCCCGGTTCGGGGCGCGGGGCAATGGCAATCCGCATGGGAATTCGCAGGTGAGGGCGGCGAAGCGGAGCGCACCGCACAGGTTCGGCTATTTGACTCGTGCCCAGTATTGGTCGTAGAGGGCTTTGACCTGGCCCTGGCAGGCTTTGAGGCGGGCTGCGGCGTCGGTTTTGCCGGCGCTGTAAGCGAGCATGAGGCGGCCTTCTTCGACGCAGAGTTCATCGTGCTGGGGGAAGACCTCGCGGAGCAGGAAGAGTGTGTACTTGACCAGACGATAGGTGCCCTCGACCTGTGGGCGTTCGCCGCGCATGATCTCGACGGCGGTGCAGTTGCCCTGCTTGATTGCCGCCTGGAGATCGGGCAGGTCGGTGGTGGGGGAGAAGGCCACGGTGAAGTTGCGGCCGAAGGTCTCGTTGGTTTCACAGCCATGGGAGTCGGAGATGCCGCAGGCGGGCAGTGTGAGTCCGCCTGCGCGGGCTTCGTTGTAGCGGGATGCCTGGAGGACGTCGGCGTCATACGCGTTTGACTCGGATGAGGAATTGCCGCTGACGACTTCGAGCATGTCGAAAAACGTGCTCTTCAGCAGCGCGTCCAAAAGGGGTTCAGCGTCGTTGTGCGACCCGCCTGTGATCCAGTAGGGATGGCAGAGCATGGCCAGTCCGCCGCGTTCATGGATCTTGTTGGTCACCCATCGGCAGGAGGCGTAGTGAAACGGGTTGACACCTTCGGGGAGATCTTTGAGATTCTTTTGGAGTCCGGCGACTTCGGCGCGCGCCTGCGGTTCGGCGGCGTCCATGTACAGGTCGCGAATCGCGGAATTGTGACCGAAGGCGATGATATGCACCGGGTTGTCGGGTGAATGGCACTCCTCGCCGGGGTATATGCGCAGGTCGATGGGTATGCCCTGGAAAGCTTCGGGCAGTTTCGCCGAGGGCTCGTATTTTTTGTGGTCCGACAGGGCCATCCAATCCAGCCCAACGCGGCGGCAGGCGCCCGCCACGTAGGGGGCAGACTCGGCCCCATCTGAATTGGTGCTGTGCATATGGAAATCGCCCTTGAAGGGGCGCAGCGAGAGCAGGTCTTCCTTGACGGTGTAGAGGTGGAATTCGCCCATTACCCGGCGCTTGTCGGCGTTGATTTCTTCGAGGACGAGCAGGTGCTCCTGTTCACCGGCGAGGAAAAAGGTCAGCGTCAGGCGGTTGTCTGCGGGCGTGACCGGTTTGGGTTTGCCGTGAAAGGGGGAGTTGTCGGAGTAGACTTGATCCAGTGCGGTATAGTTCAGCTCGTAGGTGCAGTCCTGGCGGAAACGGACATGGTCAAAGAGGGGCTGGATGACAATGGTGGTTTCCGTGTCGGCGCGGGCGATGCGCGGGACCACGTCGAAATAGTGGTTCACCGGGCGGACACGTCCGCCGTCGGGAAGGGTTGGGAGGGTTGAGAAGTCCGCATAGACTGCGGTTGTTGCAAGAAAGAGGAACGCTAACACGAAGGTTTTCGCACAACGGTTCGGGAACATTGCTCATGTCTCCTTCCATGGGTAGGCATTCAAAATGCCACAGGGGCGATGTGGTGATCAACCTAGCAGGCAGGGGGTGAACAAGTCGGGGTAATGGACGTTATGGACGAGATGGACTGTATGGACGGAATGGACGGAATGGACGGTAACAGTGGACAGGGAGGAAGGGGTGGATGGTCAGGTGAGTTCGCGGTAGGCGGCGGCGGTAAGTTGGGCCGTCTTGTCCCAGGAGAAGAGCGCCGCTTGGCGCTGTCCGGTTTCGGCTAGGGCTGAACACAATCGGTGGTCGTGCGCGAGGGCGACCATGGCTTGGGAGAGTTGGTCCTGGCTGGTGGGGTCCACGAGCATTGCCGCATGGCCCGTTACCTCGGGAATGCTGGAGACGTTGGAGGTTAACACGGGGGTGCCGCAGGCCATGGCCTCCAGCGGCGGCAGGCCAAAGCCCTCCATGAGGCTGGGCCAGAGAAAGGCCTGAGCGGCGCTTAGCAGCGCGGGAAGGTCCTCCTCGGGAACGAAGCCGGGAAGATGCAACGCGTCGGTGTTGCGAATCTGGCGGATGGCGGCGAAGATGGGGTCGGCCTTCCAGCCCTGTCTTCCTGCAATGACAAGGTGGGGGAGACCGGAATCGTAAGCTTTGTCCCATGCCTGAATCAGGCGGACGAGGTTCTTGCGGGGTTCCAATGTGCCGACAAACAGGAAGAACGGTTCGTGCAGCCCGTACTTTTCGCGTGCTGCCCGCCGCTCTTCCTCCGGGCGGGGATAAAACTCGGCTCCCACGCCCAGGGGTATCACGCGGATACGGTGCCCGGGTATGAGCAGGAGTGCGCGGATGTCCGCGGCGGTGGACTGGGAATCGGCCAGGACCAGGTCGGCCTTGCGCGCTGTTGGTCCTATGAACAGGCGGTAGTAGATGATTTTGGATGCGGGAAACCATTCGGGATGGCGGATGAAGCAAAGGTCATGGACGGTTTGCACCATGGGCCGCGGCGGGAAGAGGCAACCGGTGGATGCGGGATAATGCAGGACATCCACGGCCTCGCGCTGTGCCAATATGCGCACGGAGCAATGGTCAAAGAGGAAGCGCGAAACCGGCCTGGAAGACCGGCCAATCATCGTTGTATTTCCATGCGTTTCGGGGTGCGGTTGGTCCGAGGGCCAGACGAGTAGCGTCTCCAAATCCGGGGCGGCCTGTGGAAGGGCATGGCACAGCGCTTTCACATAGCGGCCAGTGCCGCTACGGTTGCCGGATTGCAAACCATTGATGAGCACGCGCATCAGGCCAGATTCCTGTATACAGCAAGAATACGGCGGGCGGTGTCGTCCCAGGTAAAGTGTGCTGCCTGCTCACGTCCCAGCGTTGCCATGGTGGAGCGCAGTTGTGGGTTGTCCAGAAGAAGATCCAGGAGGCGGGCCAATTCCACGTCGTCTTGTGGAGGGAAGTAGCGGACGGCATCGCCGCCCACTTCGGGCAGGGAGGATGCGTCGGAAGCGATTGCCGGACAGCCGCAGGCCATGGCTTCGGCCAGGGGCAGGCCAAAGCCTTCATAGTGGGAGGGCAGGACAAAGAGGTCAGCCGCCGAATAGGCGGCGGCAAGGTCCTGGCGGCTTGGCAGATAACCGGGCAGCGAGACACGCGCGGTGAGTCCCAATTGTTCAACAAGCTGCGGTAGATGCCCCATGTTCCAGCCTGCCGGGCCGACGAGCAGGAGCCGGTGAGGCTGGTGGTCAACGATGCGCGCAAATGCCCTGAGGAGCGTTTCAATATTCTTCCGCGGCTCCAAAGTGCCCACGCACAAAACGAAAGGATCGTCGCATCCCAAAATGGCCTGCAGTCGAGACTTGGCGGCGGCACGGTCTTGGGGGATAAACGTGGCGTCCGGCGCGCCGTAGGCGACGTGGACACGTTCGGGGGGAACCTTGCACAGGCGGACAATGTCCTGACGGCTGTGTTCGGAACAGGTGACTATGGCGTCCGCCTGTCGCGTGAAAGACGGGACTTCACGGGAGAACGGCCGCACGATCTTGGGGCTCGCCCAGCGGGGTTCCACGAGAAACGCCAAATCGTATATGGTCAAGACGCGCCGGGCCTTGGCGGTGGGGGGAAGGAAGAAATTGGTCGCGTGAAACACGTCCACGCCGCCCAAGAGACGGTCGACACAGGGATGGGGAAAGGACCGCCACAGCGCGTATGCGGCGCGGGTGGGTACAGGAAAATGACGGCAGGAGACCTTGGCGGGAACGGAAACGGGGGCGTGAAGGCCGGTGGACCAGCCGTGGAGACTATCCCCGGCGGAGATCTGCGGCAGGAGGCGGTCCAGCACGTTCAAGACATATTCGCCGACGCCGGTGCGTTGCGCCGTGAGTGGCGTTATGTCCATGCCTATGCGCATGCAGTCTCCTCACCAGTTGTTGCCCATGGTGTACATCAACACCGTACACGGAATCTTTTCTGAGGGGTACTTGACGTACTCTACATGACCGTCCATGTACAAGCAATTGGCGCCGCCCGGCATGTGGTTGAACTGCACCTTGCCCAGTCTGCTTGGCCCCTCTGTCATGTCCCACATGACCGGGATGTCCGACTGTCCATGCCCCGCCGTGGCGGGAGTGTTGATGTCGGTGATCATGAAGCGTTCAGCCCCTTCCTTGAGCCGGTAGATGGTGTTGCCTCCGCCATTGCCGCGAATCTGGAACAGGTCCCATACGGGACGTCCATCCGGCAAATAGGGGTGGACCATCTCATGCAGGGAGCGTGCCTGGCACCAGGAACGAAAGCGGGATTCGGAATAATCCGTAATCTTGAGGTTGAGGTCAAAGCGGGTCAGTGCCTCGTTCCAGCTTGCTTCGGTGCCGATATTGTCCATGTTCAGAAGAAAGTCGGCGGCGTGAATCATTGTCGCCCAGACATTCTCGTCCTCTGCGACGTAGCCCGAATAGACGTAGGTTTGCTCATCGTTAAACAGCAGCGGGTTTGGTTTGCCCGTCGGCGGACCGACTCCGATGTTCGTTCCGTCGGCGTACCATTTCCAAGCCTTGGGTCCCAGATAGTCCTCTGCACGGGTTGTGCCGGAGGCGCAGAAGAAGAGATGCAGGTCGGTCAGGTACTCGGGATAAATCGCCGGGCCGGAGGGAAGCTCCCAAATATCCCGTGAACTGCCCGTCGCGTTCGGGTTTTCGTTGGCGGAAACACGGTATCTTCCGTTCAGTGCGGGCGGGGGGAACAGGCCGCCGGATTCGCCGGCGTACATCTTGAAAATGACGCCAAACTGCTTGAGGTTGTTCTGGCAGGAGGCCCTGAGGGCGGCCTCACGCGCACGGGCCAGGGCGGGCAAAAGCACGGAGGCGAGGATGGCGATGATGGCGACAACGACCAGCAGTTCTATGAGGGTAAAGCCTGGTTTGGGCATGTGGGACTCCTTACTGCAACGGCGAGTATAGCAAGCATCGGGCGGGACGGGCCATTCAAGATTAATGTGGTGCAGTGTGTCCGAGTTCCTTGGCGCGGTGAACTTGACGGGGTATGGCCCATGTGATAAGCTTTAGGAGGCTGTTAGCACTCGCGGCCATTGAGTGCTAACCCAATTGCAACCGGCTGGCCCGCTTGGAGTTGACCAGCGAAGTATCGGAGCGCCCCCTATGCCGGATGTGCCCGAACTGAACGATCGCGAAAGGTTAATTCTTTACGCGGTGGTTAACTGTTATATTACCACGGCGGAAGCCGTGGGTTCGCGCACTGTTGTGAAGCGTTTTGACATGGACCTTAGCGCCGCCACGGTGCGCAATGTCATGTCCGACTTGGAAGAGATGGGCTTTTTGCAGCAGTTGCACACGAGTTCGGGCCGGGTGCCGACGGACCGCGGGTACCGGTACTATGTGCAGCATCTGATGCGGGTACAGGAACTTACACTGGCCGAAAAGGCCCGCATTGAGGAACAGTTTGCGGAGCGTGTGCGCGATGCCGACGACGTGCTGCGGCAGGCCAGCCATTTGCTGGCCTTAGTGTCGCACCATGCCGGTCTTGCGGAATCGCCCGATGACGAGGCGGCCGAGGTACAGCGGATGGAACTGCTGCCCATAGGCGAGCGGCGGTTGGCGGTGCTGATAGTGGACAATTTCGGCCGTGTGCGGTCTATGTCAGTTGAACTGCCCGCGCCCGTTGAGGGTGCGGAGCTGTTACGTTTGAACGGTTTTTTGAACGAGCATTTGCGGGGTTTGAGCACGAACCGACTGACCCTGGCGGTGCAGGAGAAGCTGCGGTCGTTTATGGACGAGCAGCGTTTTCTGGCGCAGCAGGCGCTGGAGGTGCTCAACCTGCTGCCGACGCGGCCGCGGAGCCAGTTGTTTTTGGAAGGCGCGTCGCAGTTGTTTGAGCAGCCCGAGTTCCAGACGGTGGAACAGGCGCGGGGCGTGTTCAACCTGCTTGAGGAGCATGACCGGATAATCGAACTGCTGAGGACGTCGGCCATCCACGGCAGTCCCGACCGGACAACGGTCTTGATCGGTTCGGAGGATGAGCATGGCGGCCTGGAAGGGCTTGGCATGGTGGCCTCGCCCTACCGGGTGAATGATCGAACGGTGGGCATGATAGGCGTGCTTGGCCCGAGACGAATGAACTATTCGCGTCTGATGACCGTGGTGGACTACACCGCAGAACTTGTCGGACGCATGCTGGGCAGATTTGGACGCTAGACAACGATGAAGAAAGCGGATGTCATAATGGACGAGAGCCTGGACAAAGCAGCGGACGAACAAGCGCCCAACGCGGAGGCCGTGGAGACGAGCTCCGAGGAGGTTGTCGAGGAACAGCCTTCGGAGTGCGAGTTGGAGATTGTGCGCCTTACGGCGGAACGTGACATGCTGAAGGACCAACTCCTGCGCTTGCGCGCGGAGTTTGACAACTATCGCAAACGCGTGCTTCGTGAGGGTGAGCAGGCCCGCACCAGCGCGGCGCAGGGAATTGTGCGCGAGATGCTTCCGGTTGCGGACAACCTTGAACGGGCACTTCTGCACGCGGAGGACCCCTCCAGCGGGCTCGCGGAGGGGGTGCGCATGGTGCTTCGGCAGTTCATGGATGTTTTCGCGGCGCGCGGACTGGCGGCGATACCGGCGATGGGTGTCGCTTTTGACCCGAACGTGCATGAGGCACTTTCCTACATGCCCTCCGAGGAACATGCGGCGGGGATGGTGATGAACGAGTTCGAGCGTGGATACTGTCTTGGTTCCGCGGTGCTGCGGCCGTCGCGGGTCGTGGTGAGCAGCGGAACGTCGGCGAGTGCGGCGATCACAGAAGATGAGAACCCAACGGAAGCGGGCGCGGCAGAAGAGCGTTCGTAAATCCAAACAAGGAGCGAAGCGACATGGGCAAAGTAATCGGAATAGACCTGGGGACGACAAATTCCTGCGTTGCTGTCATGGAGGGCGGCGAGCCGGTAGTCATAGCCAACACCGAAGGCAACCGGACGACACCGTCCGTGGTTGCTTTCGCGAAGGACGGAGAGCGTCTTGTCGGCGCAGTGGCGAAACGGCAGGCCGTGACGAACCCGCAGAACACGATTTTCTCGATAAAGCGCTTCATGGGCCGCCGGCACAGCGAGGTCGGCGAAGAGGAAAAGCTGGTGCCGTACCGCGTGGGCACGGCACCTTCGGGCGACGTGCAGGTGACGGCGCTGGGCAAGACGTACCGGCCGCCAGAGATTTCGGCGATGATCCTTCAGAAGATGAAGGAGACGGCCGAATCCTATCTCGGACAACCCGTGACGCAGGCGGTGGTGACGGTGCCGGCCTACTTCAACGACTCGCAGCGGCAGGCCACCAAGGACGCCGGACGCATCGCGGGGCTGGAAGTTTTGCGCATCATCAACGAACCGACCGCGGCGGCGCTGGCCTATGGACTCGACAAGAAGAAGGACGAGAAGATCGCCGTCTACGATTTGGGCGGCGGCACTTTTGACATTTCCATTCTAGCCATCGGCGACGACAGCTTCGAGGTGCTGAGCACCAACGGCGACACGCACCTTGGCGGCGACGATTTCGATCAGCGCGTGATTGACTGGCTCGCGGAAGAGTTCATGAAGGACCAGGGCATTGACCTGCGCAAGGACCCCATGGCGCTGCAGCGCCTCAAGGAAGGCGCGGAAAAGGCGAAGTGCGAGCTTTCGACCGCGATGACCACCGACGTGAACCTGCCGTTCATCACGGCGGACGCGTCCGGGCCGAAACACATGAACTACACGCTGACGCGGGCGAAACTGGAGCAGCTCTGCGACGCGCTGCTGCAGCGCACGAAGAATCCCTGCTACCGGGCGCTTGAGGATGCCGGCCTGAAGGCTTCGCAGATAGACGAGGTCATTCTCGTCGGCGGCATGACGCGCATGCCCGCGGTCGGGCAGATTGTGAAGGACATTTACGGCAAGGAGCCGCACCGCGGCGTGAATCCGGACGAGGTCGTGGCGATTGGCGCGGCCATCCAGGCGGGCGTGCTTGCGGGCGAGGTCAAGGATGTGCTGCTGCTGGACGTGACGCCGCTGTCGCTCGGGATCGAGACGCTCGGCGGGGTGTGCACCAAGCTGATTGAGCGGAACACCACGATTCCGGTGACGAAACGCCAGGTGTTTTCCACGGCGAGCGACAACCAGAACGCGGTCACGATTCACGTGCTTCAGGGCGAGCGCGAAATGGCGGGCGACAACCGCACGCTTGGGCGTTTCGACCTCATGGGGATTCCGGCGGCCCCGCGCGGCGTCCCGCAGATTGAGGTGTCCTTCGACATCGACGCGAACGGCATCGTTCATGTGGCCGCCAAGGATCTTGGCACCGGGCGGGAGCAGACCATCCGCATTGAGGCCTCCGGCGGCATGACGGAGGAGGAAATAAAGCGCATGGTGGGCGACGCTGAACGGCACGCGGACGATGACAAGAAGAAGCGCAAGGTTATCGAGGCGCGCAACACGGCCGACGCGCTGATTTATTCGACGGAGAAGGGGCTCAAGGAATACGGCGACAAGGTTGGCGATTCGGAGAAGCGGGACATAGCGACCGCCATAGAGCGCCTGAGGGATGCGGTGAAAGGCGAGGACGTCCCCGCCATTGAGCAGGCAAC
>CAIXUF010000245.1 GCA_903922535.1 Candidatus Hydrogenedentota bacterium | reverse complement strand
CCCCCGGCATGGTGTAATGTATGGCTCCCCTTGTCGGGGCGTAGCGCAGCCCGGTTAGCGCGCCTGGTTCGGGACCAGGAGGCCGGAGGTTCAAATCCTCTCGCCCCGACCATTTTCTAAACATCTGCAACCACTTCAGTTACAGTGGTTACTCGCTTCATCGCGATGCGGAGCCAACCATGCCTTAAACGGGTAACATACCTGGATAAGCGCAAAAGGAGCCCGCTGTGATGAGCGCAGAGCTTTCCAAGAAGACCCGTGAAAGACCCCCTCCCTGTGTCTCCACAAGTCGTCCGGCGCGTGGCGCATCACCCTGACCAAGACGGCTGGGGCCGTGCGCCCAGGACTGGCGAGTCTCTTTGCGAACCGCGCATGGTCCAGTCCACAAAAGCACTGTACGGACGCTTGGGGAAAAGCCACGCAGTTGACAAAGAAAGAGGAACCGCATCTTCGCGGGTTTCGGAACGTGGGCTAGCGCTGCGCAAAAGCCTTCCATGAGGGCAGTTGCTGAATTCTCTCAAAGATCGTTACGGCCACAACGGTCGCCTCGCCTCTCTGATAATGGGCGAAGGACCAGGGCTGGTTGGCTTTCGCGAAAGCATCTTTTGTGGAAACATAGTTGAACCCGTTGGACTCCGCGATGGTGGTCAGAATTGACACGGAATCAACCGGTTCAGCCCCCGTGACCAGATGGACCAGAAGGAAATTCGCTCCGGCCGATCGTGTGCAGGAGTCGGCCTCCTGAACGATTTTGTTGTTGAGATCCAGCAGTTCTTGGCGGTATTGCCCGTTGGCTATGGTTCGCAAGAACCCCTTTTCAAGGTCATCCAGTCCCCTTTTGGCAAAGAAGCGCCCGAATTTTGCCCGCAGATAGGCTTGTGTGTCGTTGAAATCCCCAATGGGAACATTCGTCAGTTGGAGCCGCTTCTCCCCGTCCAGAATGAAACGTGGTTTGCGGTATTCTCGAAACGAGAGCAATGAACGATTCAAGTCTTCCGCAATGGGCGCAAAAAGGACAAGGGCAGGCTTGTATTCGCCGACGGACTCGCGCAGCGTGATGTACATTTGGTCGGCGCCATAACCGCACACGCCCAGGTTTATTACCTGCAGGCGCTTGTCGAGCGACTCCAGAATATGGGGCCATGTGTCCTCATCCGCGGCCTGCTGGCCAAATGTGAAGGAATCCCCGACGGCCAGAATTGCGTACTTGTCCGGCTGGCGCACGTATTCCGTGGTGCCGCGTTGGCCCCGGCTGTTGGTGTGGCAGGGGGGATTGGTTGCGGACATGCGGGCTTTGGGCGTCCACCCCCGTGTTGGGTGGACATCGTGAAAGGCCAGCACATTGTCGGTTTGCCATCGTTGCAGAAACCTGAGCATCCACCGGGCATCACCGTTGAAGTCGTAGGAGTTGCCAAACCCGACTGTGACCGCCCGCCACGCCACCACGCCCGAAACAATAACGGCGCTTATTCCCGCCACCACAAGTATGATTATGTAGGATCGTCTCATCAACCGCTTCTCCGGCGCCCAACAGCGCAATATGAGAGAGAATAGCAGATTTTGCGGGACAATGGTGTTGCCATGAAACTGCCGGAACTTCCACGTGAATTGCACCGCATGAACTGCGTGTGTACTGCGTGTTGATAGGTGTGCCGGTGTTGCCTATGATTGTCTATGCGACTTCCGGGGTGGAGGCGGGGAGTGCGGGAGAATCGAGGACTGGATGAGACAAGTTCACTTGTTCCTGATGTGCTTGGTTACGATAGCCGTGTCTTTTTCCACAATGGTGCCGTCAGGCGCGGAATCGAGCGCAACTCCGATCCGCGTGGATGCTGGGCATCCTTGGCGGCCACCCTTTGGCCTGGAGCGTGTGGGACAGCCGGCGCGGGTGGTCATAGAACCGGCTGCCGTGCTGGGGAACGGAGAGGGGCTTGTCCTCGTCGGACAGCGCAACGGGTTGGAGTCCCTGCGGGAGACTTTCGCACCGGACGCTCAATTCCCGGTAACGCGGGAGATGGACGCCACGATCGACCGCGTTGTGCTGCTTGCGGGCGGGGGCGACACCTGGCGGGAGATCGGGGCGCAGGCGGTTGATCGGAGTGATTTTGAGGCCGATGCCGAGGCGCGGCTGGACAGGCCCGTCAATCCCGTCGATTTGGGGACCGTGTTCCCGTCGGCCAACTGGCTGGTGCTGGCACCCGGCCAGCGGGCAAAGGTACACGCTGCAGCATTCTCCCGCACCGCCGATCTGCCTGACGCGCGCGTGGTTGCCTGGTTTGATGCGCGGCCCCGGCGGACGGTGGAAGCCGCCATGTCCCTAGGCCGCGGCAAGCGCTGTGAAGTGGAAATGGAACTGCCGGAAGCATCGTTTCACGCACTTTGCGATAAACTTCAGGTTTCCATCCAGAGCCCCGACAGGAAGGAGCTGTGGCGCAAACAAATCGACGTGATGCTGGTGAAACGGCCGCCCGAGTGGCCGCGTTTCGGCGCACGCGAAACGAAGCTGCGCTACGCGCTGCCCATCTCGGTCCGCGCCCCAAAGACGGGCGTCCTTTCGACCCTGCCCTATGAGCAGGGCTGGAGCCCCGAACTGAACGATGTTGTCGTGTCGCTGCCCAACGGAAGCCGCTTTGTGTTTTGGCGCGGTTCGAGCTATGTGCCTTTCTGGGCGGGACGGCGTAACACGGGCCTTAGCTATGAATGGGCCGAGACCGGCCCACTCCCCGAAGGCTTCGTCGATTCCGTCGAGCCGCTCATGGACAAGGAATTGCGCTACGGACGGGTGCGGATTGTCGAATCGACCGCGGCCCGGGTCCATGTCCGCTGGACCTATCAATCCTGCGACTTCAACTACAAGGTCTGGGGTGATGCACCGCAGGAGGATTTCTATTTCTACCCGGACGGGTTCGGCACGCGGGTGCTCACGCTCAACAGCGCGCCCGAGGCCGACTACGAGGTCAGCGAGTTCATTGTGCTGGCGCCGCCCGAGGGCTATCCCTTCGACCTGCTGCCGCCCAACCCGATTCGATGCATGGCGCTGGACGGTACGGCGGCGTCCGTTCCGAATCCTCTTCTGGCGGAAAAGGTCCCGCCCGGCCCGAAGCCGCCCCTGGTATACCGGGTGACCTTTGCCAGGGACGAAAGCGAGACGGCCGTCTATTTCAATCCGCGCGACTCATTCGCCGTTGAGGAACTGGTCACGTTCCGCCCGTTCTATGACCGGGGCTATATGGTGACTCCGGCCTATTGGGGCAGCCACTGGCCGTTGTCGCGGGGCAACACGACCGGGGGCGCGATCGATGAGCGCATTCACGTGAGTCCGTCGCATAACAGTCTCATGTCCTGGGCGCGGCACCGTCCCGAGCCGGTATCGAACCGGGTGGGGCCGTCGCTGGATACGCTGGGGCGATCGCGGCAGATGAGGACACAACGCTGGGTATGGATGATCGGCACAACGGCTGAGGCCGACGACGCGCTCATCGCCCGGGCGCGCAGCTTCAGCGAGCCGGCCTCGCTCGAAGTGCGGGGCGCTGAACTCGGCGTCGATTCATATGTAATGGAACGGCGTGCCTATCGGCTCAACGTCACTGCCGACAAGGTCGTCCTCACTGTCAAGCCCAACGGGACTTGTGTCAATCCCGTTTTCGAGTTGGAAAACGCTCCGAAACGTCTCCTTCGCGTGGCATTGGCAGAGCGGACGCTGCGGGAAGACGAATACGCGTGGGATGGGCAGACGCTGTGGCTGGGCGTGACGATTGCTGCCCCGGCGCAACTTGCAGTCGACTTCGGGTCGCTAGGGCATGCGTAGACCGCAGTTAGCACTGCCCGGTGCGGCGTTGCCGCGCCACGTCGACATTCAGGGGTTCTGGAACCACAGAGGCCTCAGAGGAGCCTGGAGCAGCAGCGCCGCGACCAAAAAGCAGGGTCTAGGGTCTGGGGGCTTGGGTCTAGGAGGGCACAGAATGAGCCTGGTGAGGCAAACATTCCTGCTGATTTGCGTTCATGACGAGAAAGGCGGACAAAAGAATTCTGTCCCCACGCTGTACGAAATGACCGCAGCTTGCCAAGATTCTGAGACATGGTAGTACGGAAGAAGACAGAAAAGGGGTTATGGAACCGCAAGAACGCATGGAAAAGACGTGTCTGCGACGACTTGCCCGCCGACCTTGCGGAGAAGTAGTATTTGGGCAGGCCACTTTCGATGGAGGAGATTGGCATGCCTGAGCTTAAGAGAGTAACCATAAAAGGCCTGATGCTTCGCTGCGGACACTGCGGCGGCAGTGCCTTCATACCGCGAAAATGGCAGTTGACCGCGCCCCTCACGTCGTGCCTAGGTCTTGACTCGCTCAACGAGGCGGCCGATGTGTTTGTTTGCGCGAAATGCGGCCAGCTTTACTGGTTCCTGTTCAAAGACACGACCGATCCAGACTGTGTCATCACCGATCTGGGTGAAGACTATGATCTTGACTGTGTCGAAATTGCGGGCGGCACGTTGCCGGAGCAGGTCGTTGTCGAAGTGGAGGACAACTGCGCCGTTGAGGGTGTCCATTCACCGTGCGCATCGTCGGAGGACCCTGACATCTCCGAACTGGATGAAGACTATGATGTTGCGTGCGTCCGGTGTGGCCAACTGATTCCGGCCGGGCAATCTGTGTGCGCAGGGTGTGGCTGGACCTACAAGGAGTGAGGCTTCCCCCAACGGCACGCGCCAAGCGCGGACTTGTCTGTGGCGCCCTTCAGGGCTCAAACGCGGTACGGAATCGTTAACCCCGGCTCACGCCCGGGGCTATTGTTGTGTCGCGCCTTTGGCGCTCCGGACAACACCGCCGGCAAAGAACGCACCCGCCTTCGCGAGAGTGACAGGTGCTGCCAGCGGTGATTCCCGTGGTGATTCCCGATGGCGTTCCAGTCATGATTCCAGAGGAATCTCCTGTGGCCGTTTCTGTGGTGTTCCTTGGGTGCGGGCACGGGGTCTTTGGCATAGTGCTCTCTTCTACAGATCACACGGGCGGCGCTTTGCGCGAACGGCTGACGCGCCCACGAGGAGAAAGGCGGCAATCGTTGCGCCAAGAAGGCCGGGGGTGGCCAGGGAAAGCGTTTGAGTCACGACAATGAAACCGCGCTTTGTTACAGTGGCGGTGCTGAGATCGGTGGAGACCGTCAGCGTCACGGTGTAGGCGCCTTCCCCGTCGTAGGTGTGGATGGGACTGGACTCGTCTTTGCCCTCCACGATGTCGCCGTCGCCGAAGTCCCAGCGCCAGTTGATGACGCCCACCACGTTTTCGGTCGCTTTCCCGGAGAATTGCACCGTGAGCGGCGGGGCGCCCAACCGTCGGGACGCGGCAACGTCCAGGACCATTTCCTCGGTTCCCAGCGATATGGCCAGATCGTCGTTGCAGGGGACGTCACCGTCGGTCTCGGAGCGCAGCAGGCACTGCCCGTCGCCGGTGGGCGAATCGAGAAGCAGCACGCACTGCTCCGCTTCGCGGACCTGCTGAATGCGCACCCAGCCCGAGGCCAGGGTCACGGGCGCGGACAGTGTGGCGTGGTAATGACGAAGGGGGTAGTTGCGGTTGTACAGGTTGGGCAGATCCTCGCGAAGGGCCGTCACGGTTTCCTCGTGAACGGCGGTGCCGGGCGCTCCCCCGTTGTCCGGATGAAGGCTGATCGTGAAGCGGTCCGGCGGGGGATCGCAGGGCAGCCAATGGGCGTATGCGCTGTTGTAGGTGGCGGTGACGCCCCACCAATCCACCGCGGCGATGGGCAAAGCCACCCCTTGCACGTGTTCAAACACGGACTGCGCAGTCTCCGTGTCGCTGATCAGGCTGCCCCATGCCGAGTCAACGGTTGACGGCGGCTGGCAGAACAGGCTGTGTTCGGGGCAGACGGCGGGCTTCAGGCCGCTGTTCGGATCAACTTCGGCATATTTGTTCAGCCATTGAGATCCGGCCAAAACCAAGCTTGCGGGAGGCCAGACATGGCCACCATCGAAGGTTTGCACGGCACAACGTATCCCCCAGGCGGCCAGCGCTCCCTGGGTTTCCGGAATGTCCTCGGCGTAGTTGCTGTCCTGGGTGCCCATGATCATATACACGACGAGCCGGTCCGTGCTGGGACTGAGCGTCGTGTTGAGCGGCCAGCCCGCCCCGAGCAGCAGTGTGCCGCAGATCTTCGCGGGATAGCGGAAGGCCAGGGCAAGGGACATGCGCGCGCCGCCCGACATGCCCGCGGCGAAGCGGCGCGTCGGCGAAAGATTCAGCCGCGCCTCCGTGTCGGTGAGCAGCGCGTCCTGCGCCGTGAAGATTGTGGTCCACAGCGTGTTCGAGGCGTTGTTCGAAACGGCCAGTATCCAGCCGTTGGCCGACGCGGCCGCCGCCAGGGACAGCAGCGTGCCTTTCCCGTTTGCGCTGGGATCAAACCCGTAGCAGATGGGGGCGGGCCCGGTCGCCGGCACGGAAGCCGGTATGTACAGTTCATAGGACTGCGAGGCGTCGGCGAGACACACCACGTGCGTGTCGCCGTTTGGATCGTCATAGGCCGTCCTGTCCAACGCCTGCGCCGTGGGCGCCGCTGAATCGGTGGCGGCGGTCCCCTGCGCGCACCATGCGGCAGCCGCGAGCAGGGCCCATGCAAGACGTGAAACGGCAGCCGTGTTCCATCCAAGATGCTGCTTGCTCATTCGATTTCTCCCCGTTCCCGTCCCCGCACCTGATCGATTTCCGTTACACGGCACATTCAACGTTGCATGCGACCGACAGGTGCGCGGAGTACATTCCAAAAAGTGAAACACCCGATGGGACTATTATGTGGTTATGAATTGAGCGTGTCAAGAGGTGATTTGGGAAGCGAATTGGCCTATGATAAGGAGAGTGGGGCAAGAGCCTTTCCCGTTTGCGGCTGGAGTTACAACGAGTGGAGATGTGACCGTGCGTGTTTTGAATTGGTGTTGTTGTGCAATGACGGTGTTCGCGGCAGCCTCCGCCGGGCATGCCGCGCCTGACGCGGAGTTTCGCCGGACGGTCGAGGAGGACTGGGCGCGGCAGGAATCGGGGCGGGACCGGACCTTTGACAGCGAGCAGGCGCTTCGGGACGCGGTCCGGCGCGCGACGCTGCTTCTGAAGGATCTGAGTTCCGCGGCAAATGCGCCTGATTACTCCGCAGAGCGGGCGGGACTGGCCAGACTGTCGGCGCAGGCGGCGGGCGCGGGGACCTTGGACGCGGAAGCGCGGCGCGGCCTGTACCTCGAACTGCGTTGGCTGACGCGGGCCGCGGCTTTGCGCAATCCTTTGCTGGGCGACGGTCCGCTGTTGTTCATGCAGCGGCACCGGTTCATCTGCCAGATGCTGCACGAATATCTCGGTTATTACTACGACTATGGCGACATTGAGGGCGGCGGCGTTTATGTGCTGGACCGGACGGGCCGGTCGTTTGAGACGCGCGAGTTGATCCAGGGGCGGCTGCCCCGCGGCAACTACACCACACTTGCGCTGTCGTATGACGCGAAGACGATCTATTTCGCGTTCGCGGCGCGCACGGCCGGAGACAAGCCGGATTTCTACACGCCGGAACGGCGCTGTTTCCACCTGTTCGCCATGGACGCCAACGGTGACAACCTGCGGCAGCTCACGGACGGTCCGGACGACGATTTTGATCCGTGCCCGCTGCCCGACGGCGCGCTGGCGTTCATGTCGTCGCGTCGCGGCGGGTTCACGCGCTGCAACAACCCGTGGGAGCCGCTGCCGGCGCACACCCTCCACCGGCGCGACCCGGACGGATCGGTGCGGGCGTTGTCGGTCCATGAGACCAGCGAATGGCACCCGCAGGTGCTCAACGACGGCAGGATTGCCTACACTCGCTGGGACTATGTGGACCGGTCGGCGGCGCACTTCCACGGCATCTGGACGACGAACCCGGACGGCACAAACTCAAGGCAGCTCTTCGGCAACTACACGCAGCGCATCAACGCATGCTATCAGGCGCATCCCATTCCCGGCTCGTCGCGGGTCGCTTTTCTGGCGGGGGCGCACCACGCCAATGTGGGCGGATCGCTGGTGCTGTTCGACCCGGCGCGGGCGGGGCTCGACCCGGCCGACGGCGGCGACGATTTCGCGGCGATAGAGCCGATCACGCCGGAGGTGTGCTTTGCGGAAGCGCCCAAGACGTGGCCGACGACCTACTACCACAGCCCATGGCCGCTGTCGGAGAACTATTTCCTCATCAGTTACAGTTTCGATCCGCTGCCGGGGATGAGCGCGCTCACCAAGAAGGACACGGAGACGGGCCTGTACCTGCTGGACCGGTTTGGCAATCTGGAATTGCTGTACCGCGGGGAGGGCATATCGAGCATGTACCCGATTCCCGCACGGCCGCGCCCAATGCCGCCGGTCGTGCCAAGCGCTCTCGATCCCGCGATGGGCAATGAGGGCGAGTTTCTTCTGGGCAACGTGTACACAAGTCATCTGCCGTTCCCGCCGGGGCGTGAGATCCGGGCGCTGCGCATCTTCCAACTCCTGCCCAAGAGCGAGACGCATATCGCCAACATCCCCCGCCTGGGCTACGCCAACGCGGAGCCGGGGCGCATGTTTCTCGGGACCGTGCCCGTCGAGGCGGACGGATCGGCGTACTTCCGCGCGCCCGCGCTGAAGCCGCTCGCGTTCCAGGCGGTCGATGGCTCGGGCCGGGCGGTGCAGGGGATGCGCTCGGCGGCCTACCTGCAGCCGGGCGAACGGCGAAGCTGCCTCGGTTGCCATGAATCGGCCGGGCAGGTGCGGGGCGCGTCCTTGGGCGGGGTGACCGCGGTGCGGCGCGCGCCCTCGGTGATCACGCCGGGACCGGACGGGTCCATGCCGTGGAGCTTCCCGCGGCTGGTGCAGCCAATCCTGGATCAGAAATGCGTCTCCTGCCACGACACAAAGGCCAAGCCGCCACTTGCAGCGCGGTGGAACGAATCGTTCACGGAGTCGTACAACCAGTTGCAGGCCTATGCGCGCTGGTACGAGTGGGGCAAGAACAGCATCAGCGTGATCGTGTCGCGGCCCGGTGAAATGCCCAGCGACATGAGCCCGCTGCCGGCCATCCTGCGGGACGCCAATCACGCAACGGTCACATTGAGTGACGACGAGTGGCGCAACATCTACCTCTGGCTCGATGCCAATGGCGCCTTCTATGGGACCTATTCGCAGGAGGAGCAATTGGCGCAGCGAAGCGGCGACGCCATACCGCCGCCGGTGATGCAGTGAGCGCGTGGGAAGCGCTGACAGTTGGCAGTGAAGAACGGGCACTGGGCGCGGCGATCCCATTTTTTTTTTGAAACAGCGGGGTGCCGATGGTTCGTTGTGCCAATCTGAAGACGGATGAACAGGCGGGGCAGGATAGATTGAACTGTATGGTCCGGCAGGGAATGGGGCGCAGTTCCAGGCGCGCCAACGAATTAATCGCCCCATACCACTGCCGGACCACCGGTGACGTTTGTCACCGTCTGCAGGCTGCGGGGCGGCGCGTCAGTCCTGCGCGGCCTTTTTCACGAAAGGACACAAACACTCGGCCAGCAGTTGATGGCCATAGCTGGTTGGATGCACCCGGTCCCACCAAATAAACCCGTCGTCAAAATGGGACTGAAAGAAGGCGCTGGCATTCACCAACGGGACGCCCTCCTCGGCCGCCACGCGGGCCATTACGTCATAGACGGGCAGAAGATTGGTCGAATCCTCGTCGTTGCGGGGTTCCTGAACCAGGATCAGTTTGATATTGGCGGCCTTGGCCGTTTTCGCGATTCTTGCCAGATATCCGCCATACTCGTCCAAGGGCGTTTTCTCACAGGAGTCGTTGTATCCAAGATTGACGACTGCAATCGCCGGTTTGCAGGGCGCGGCGTGCTCTTCAAACAGAAGCGCGATGAAATTCGCGTGCGTTCCCTGCACGGCGCCGTTGACGCATTTATACCGGCTCCGCCCATCCCCTTCTCCGTTCAGCAGCCTCTCCAACGCCGGAACGCAGCCTTCGGCGCGGATTCGCGCGCCCATTCCAAATGTCTGCGAGGAGCCCGTCACGAACACTTTTCGGACGGAGGGGTCTGAGGGCTCCGCGCAATTCCCGTCTATCTCCCTAAAACGCTGTTGGGCATATTTGCCAAAGCGCGCGAGGCTGGGGAACGGCATGCCTTCCAGGAAGCTTGGGTAACGCCGGGCCAGAACGAAGAAGGTGAACGGAAGCAGGACAAGCAGACAGGCAATGGCGCACAAATGCACGGATGTTGCCATTCCGAAAATCCGGCCCAAAGAAAAGAAGCGCAGAAACACCAGGACAAGCAGCAATTCCAGGACAGTCAACGCCTCAGTCAACCGCAACCAGTCTTCCCACGGCCAGCGCCCCGAAAAGGTCTCCCTGAACGGGGGATCCACGTTCAATTCACGGATGCCAACATCATCGACAAGCGCTTCGTTCATGCCTGCCCGAAAACCGACGCCCGTCGGTCCGTCGGCCCGGTGAACGGCAAGTGCAGTTTCCTTCCCGTCGATCTCGAGGGTCAATTCCTCCTGCGCAAAGCGCAGTCGGACGCTTTGCCAGGCACCAACCGCCACATTCAGGTTCAGGGGGCGTTTCCGCGTAAACTGGCCCGAGTCCAGGGCGGACAACAGCATGCTGGGCTTTTTGGGGGACGGCGACAGCCGTATGCCATCGAAGCCCTTGGCATCCTTGTTGAATATCACGACCAGGTATGAGTCCTGGGAAGTCAGGAGCATCCGGAATTCGATCTCTTCGGGCACAACGGATTTTCGATACAGGACCTCCTGGCATCCGTTCCAGGCGGTCAGGGACAGGCAGTTTTGGGCAAGGGCCTGCGTGCCCGTCACATACGGCTTGGCGCCCACGAGAGGCTCCTCAAAGCCCGCCTTTGTCGCAACCCAGTTGCCGTTGCGCTGCAGCGTGTTCCCGCGGACCGAAAGCGTCAGAAACAACAGCAGTGCGGCCCCCGCCCATGTGATCATGGCAAAGCCAAGAACCGTCAGAACCCCTGTTGGCTTTTCGCTGTTCGTGGCGCCCCGCACTTTTCCCGACTGCTCACGTGCCGTGCCATTCATAAATGCTGCGCTTCCTCCGTCTTTGTCTGTTGCCCCAGCGCTTAGACGGGACGTGTTCCGTTCAGGCGGGAGATGCGCGTCCTGTGGGCGCGGCACGCCCCGCCAAGAACTGCATCCGCAATGCCCGCGCGAATGCAGTTTGAAAAAGATATTACGCCCGTCCGTATGAGGTGTCAAGCAAAAGACGAGCCGCTGTTCGAGCCGGGGGCATTCCGCCCTTTGGGGTTCTGCGGCTCCCATCGCAGCCCTCTTGACAACCTTCCGTGTGTCAGAAGGAAAGGGGCTGGCAGGCTTTTCTACAGCAGACGCGGCATATTGCGCTGCTTCCTGCGCGCAAAGTCACTGAATATGAGCGTCGCTGATTTCCCCCATCACCGACACGTCCTTACGGCGTTCTGCGGGAGTCACGGTGAGTTGTTCCAGTTTCCCTGCACGGAGAACGCCCTCGACAATGGTGTTGGCGGGGGCGTGGAGTTTGAATTGCACGTCCCAGTCCTTGGGCCAGGCGGGGAACAGGAGAATCTTGTTGCCGTCGGTCTGCAGGAGCATGGTCTGGAGGGTGTTGAGCAGGTTGCCGCCATGGCATTGGTCTGGGACCCAGTCGTAGTTGGGACCCCAGAATGCGGGGAAACGGCTGCCTTCGTTTTTGCGTTTGGCGTTGGCGACGAGCATCTTCCGCGCCTCTTCGGCGCGGCCGAGCATGGCGGCCTCAATGGCGGTCTGCTGCCAGCCGTGGAAGGCTTTTTCAACGCGCGCGTCGAAGCTGTCCTGGGCGAGTTGGAAGTCGGGCCTGGCGACGCTGTGGAGGCGGAAGGGGAAGAGGGTGTAAAGTTCGGGGTTCTCGCAGT
>CAIXUF010000244.1 GCA_903922535.1 Candidatus Hydrogenedentota bacterium | reverse complement strand
GGTCGGGTGGAATCCTTGCTGTTGCAATCATGTTTCTGCTGAATCGAATAAAGAAAGAAACCCAACTAGCGCCAGATGGCGATGGTCTAAAGCCCGCGCCATAGGCTCATCGTTCGCCATCAGAGATCATGCGAAGCGAATCTGCCACCATGTACGTGAAACGGGTAAGGCGGGCGACAGCCCGCAACCCAATCGAAATCGAAATCGCTATCGGTATCGAGGTCGATTTCGATAGCGATTTCGATTTCGATTTCGCCCCCGAAACATACACGCAAAAACGTGTATCTTGATCGGAAAGGCGCTAATCGTCAGCACCGCCATTTCCTTCCGCGAACCGGCAGAGCCACGTGCATGCTTCCTTGACGCCCGGCCGCGGCATGGCGGATGATTGCGGGCAATCGGCGATAGAGCCGGCAAAGGAGCGACATACCGATGATCCGAGTCATTGCGTCCATCGAACTGAAACCCGGCCAGCGCAAGGCGTTTCTGGCCGAATTGCTGGCGAACGTGCCGCACGTGCTGGCCGAACCCGGTTGCCGCGACTACACGCCCATGGTCGACACGCCGTCCGGCCTGCCGCCGCAGATCCCGTTGCGTCCGGATGTGGTGACCATCGTGGAGGGGTGGGACAGCCTCGAAGCCCTGCGGGTGCATCTCAGCGGCCAGCCGCACATGCTCCGCTACAAGGCGGCAACCAAAGACATGGTCTCCAGGGTTTCGCTGCAGGTGCTGCAGCCGGCGTGAGCCTTGGCCTTTTCCTGGCGGATCCTGCGAGCTTCCACCACGATGGATAGCAAGATCACAATGATTCTGCCAAACACGGTTTTGCCGACAGGATTGACTTCCTGATTCTGCGGTTCGACATTCGACATTCTGGAGTTGTGTCCATCAACAATCCTCTCTTCCGTCCGCCCGCCGAAGCCGGCAGCCTGATCCTGCAGGTTGACCAGGGGTGCCCCTACAACCGCTGCACATTCTGCGGCATGTACCGGCAGGTGCGGTTCCGTCGGCTCACCGTACCGGAAATCCAGCGCCTGCTGAACGCGGAGACGCGCCACGCCCGCGGCGTGCGGCGTGTTTTTCTGGCCGATGGCGACGTGATGCGGCGCCCCTTCGCCGAACTGCGACTGATCCTGGAGGAACTGGGACAGCGGCTGCCGGATCTTGCCCGCGTGAACCTCTATGCCACCGGCCGCGCCATGGCCGACAAGACCGACGACGAACTGCGGACCCTGCGCGCCCTCAAACTGCAGACGCTCTACCTCGGCCTGGAAAGCGGCGACGACGAGACGCTGCGGCGTGTGTGCAAGGGCGAGGATGCCGCCGCCATGATCGCGGCCGTCCAACGCAGCCAGGCGTGCGGCTTGAAAATGTCGGTGATGGCGCTGCTCGGACTGGGCGGCCAGGAGCGAACCCGCGAGCATGCGGATGCCCCGGCCGGCGCGCTGAACCAAATGCAGCCGCGCCTGCTTTCCATGCTGCGCGTGGTGCCCGTTCCCGGCACGGAATTGCATGACGAGGTCCGCACCGGACGGTTTCGGCAACTTACCGAACGCGGCGTGATCGAAGAGTTGCGACGCATGGTTGCGCGGCTGGAATTGACAAACACGGTTTTCCGCGCCAACCATTCCTCGAATATCGTGCCGCTGGAGGCCCGGTTTCCGCGGGACAAACAGGCCTTGCTGGCCCAGCTCGATGCGCTGCTCGCAGGCGGCGCGCTGGATGCGAAATCGCCGGGCCCGCAACCACTGTGGCTCTAGCAGCTTGTCGGCCATGGACTTCGATCATCACATACCTTGTGCCGACGAGCTGCTGGTTCAAGGAAACCGGCCGCACGGTCCGGACTCGACCCCGACGGGACTGCGGATCCATAATATGCCCATGAAAGAAAGTCTGTAATGAAACCGATTCCAGTTGTCTGTGCGTTGGCAATGCTCGGTTCCTCGCTGGCCATGGCGGATGGACTGACGCTTGTC
>CAIXUF010000243.1 GCA_903922535.1 Candidatus Hydrogenedentota bacterium | reverse complement strand
TGCAGGAATGACAGGAATTGCTATGTTGCCCCTAGAAATGCTACCAACAAGGGCAACATTTGGAGCAACATTTTTCCCTCCACCTTGCACAGCCATGCAAAGCTCTTGGGAAATGGCACCAATGGTCGGCAGTGCGTTCACAGCGCCGGAGATATCCATCAGCCCAAGGTGCGTGTAGCAGTTCGCCGTCAAGACGGGGGTACTGTGCCGCATAGCCCGCTGTGCCACTTGCAGGGATACACCAGCCCGCGCCAACAGAGTCCCAAAGGTATGGCGTAAAGCGTGAATGTCCACCACACGGCCCGCGCCGTCGCGTTTGGGGATTTCCGCCGCCTTGCAGTCCGCGTCAAACACGCCGGACATTTTCTCCGGCACGTCGAACAGGGGCGTATCGTCCAATGCCGCCCGGTCAAATACCACGATAGACGCCCCACGTTGCCCCACAAGACGCGCCCGGCGTTCTGCGACATAGTCTCTTAGTTCAAGAGCCAACCCGGTAGGGAATGCAATCTGCGCACCGCGCCGGGCCTTTTCGTTGCGGGCCTCAAGAATGAAGTGGGGCGGGTCGGTGTCAAGTCGCACCGCGCCAAGTGTGATGCTTCGGAGTTCATTCCAGCGCATCCCGGTAAGCACCGCTGTCTTGTATGCCATGGCCCGTGTAACGCCAAGCCAATACATGGCGTCTATGGTGGCGTCGGTCAGCTTGGCCTTTTCGTTCTTCTGTGCTTTACCGCGCCCTTTGTTGCCCTTGTAGGCTTCCCGAAGAGGGCGGGCTTGTGCGGCCTCAAACAGCCGTACCAGTTCATCCGGGGTCAATGCCCTGCGAATATGCCGCCTGTCTGCCCGCTCATCGCGCTTCACCGTGCCCGTAAAGGGGTTCGCCTTAATGTAGCCTTGCCGGGCGCACCACGCGCCAAATGATGTGAACGCGGTGACGTGGACATTGTGCCGCCGCGCACCCATGGTTGACTCGGGTTTCTTGGGGTCTTTCGGGGTGGTGGCCCGTATGGTTAGGTACTGTTCCAGCTTTGTCCGGTCCATGTCGCACATCGTACCCCAACCCATTGCCGCGCCATCTTCCAGCAACAATGCTTTCCACTCTTTTGTGCAGTCTTTGGAGCACCCCCGCGCCGTCATGCTTTGATTGAACGCTGTCACCGTGTCGGCATAGGACTTCCGTCCGTACTTCGCGGTCTTGGTTTCACTGGCCGTCACCACCCCAGCGCGGATGCGTTCCTGTTCGGCAACCATGGCAGACATGCGGGACTGTGCGGCACCTTTATCCTTGCAACCGGTGGATTCCTCCATTACATCGCCATTGGCGCACCGGTACTTGGCATACCATGTGCCGCCCTCTACGACAATACGGCCAGCGTCATTTACGGGAGCGGTGCGGGTCTTGCCTTTGACTTGCCAGCGGGCAAACTGTTTCTTGTCGCGAGTAAACAATTCCGCACCTTCCGGGAGGGCGCGAGTGGTGGTCTTTTTGAATAGGCTTGCCATGATTACTTGCTCCCTTTGCTCTTGGGCTTGAGTTCCATCTGAAAGTATTCGGCCAGCGCGTCAATCATGTCGGTTGTGATGGTCTTCTGGGTTCCGTTCAGCCATCGCAGCATGGATATCCGGCAAACGCCGGACTCCCGCGCTATTTGGCACCGGGTCAAACCAGAGTCCTCAATGACTTTTCTGAGCGTTTCGCTGACCGTTTTCATGTAACATATATTACGCCACCTTGCAGTCCTTGTCAAGTGGCTCCTGCGTGCTTGGCAAAAGAGGGGTATTTCCCTTCTAATCGCAATGGAAACGTGTTTGTCTTGCATCGGACCGGTCGCCATGGTTTGCGCCGTTGTGTTCTCCGCCCCGTTGCCTAAGTACTGCCATCGGCGTCCTTGGCAATTGCGCCACCGCTTCGTTGTGTGCGTCGCGGCAGGTCGTGAGACATCACAAAGCAATACCGTCAAGCACATTGTGGGCTGAGTGGTGGTTGCCAAGGCCCGCGGCCCGTCAGGGTAAGCGGGCGCGTATTCTCTGTAAGAGAATACTGTTGTAAGGGCGTTTTTGACCACGGTTAAGGTCCTTTCTGACCACCCCTGCGTAGCCTGTATTTCGTTGCCACTGCCCCGCCGCCACGCTGCAACATTTTCACTTCGCCCAGTTCGACCAAGCGGGCAACCGCCCGTTGTATCGTCTTCCGAGCAAGCCCGGTCTTCTCCTGCAACACAGACAAGGAAGCGTACACGGTGCCATCCGACCGGGCGAAGCGGAACAGGACGAGCCATACGGCACCAGCAGCCGCGCCCGCTTGCGAGAGGGCGGTATCAGTAAACGTGTTCAGGACGCGCCACCTTTCTCGGTTCACTTTTGCACGGCTTTCCGTCTTAACCGCAGCGTTACGCCGTACTGTCAGCCGTTCCAGTTCTGTCGGGGTATTCAGTGGCTGTGCCGCTTCACCGGGCGCGGGGACACGGTAGGGTTTATCATTCGAAGGGGGTGTCATCTTCAGCGTATCCTTCCCCGCCCAAGTCAAAGGTGTCCCCAGTTGGGGAGGGCGATTGTGCAGGTACATGTGTCGGTACGTACGTCCGTGGTGCACCAGCAGCAGCTACCGTCGCGATACTGTCTGCCAATGTGAACGTTTGCCGCATCCGGTCGAAGTTCAGCAGCAGAGATATGCCCTCCTCGCCTTCCCGGTTCTTGTGACACGACAGTCTCACCGGGGAGTATTTATCCCCCTCCTTCACCTTGGCAAGTGTCCAGCACTGATCGCCTCCGAATTCGAGTTCACCTGAGCCACGAAACGATGCCAACCCAAGCCCGGCGTAGTTCGAGCCGGTGGCCCCCTTTTGTCGGGCCATGGCAGAAACTACCAAAACACCCAGCCCGCCATTTGCGAACCGCCGAATATGGCCCATGATGTCATCCAGTTCGGCCCGCTTGTCTTGCGCTTTATCACCCAAGGAAAAGCGCTGAACGTAATCCAACACCAACAACTGCGCTCCGAATGCATCCACATTCTCCGCTACCTGCACGAGGGTCGGGGGGCCGTCATGAAATGCCAGCCTGTCAGAAATGCTCCGTAGCACATCCAGACCAGCATGGACGCGGTCTTCCTGCCCGGTGAGCCTGCGGAAACGAATCCAACTGGCATCCAGCCCTGCCAGCCGCGCTAGCTGCCGGTCCAACAACGTGCGGGGTGTCATTTCTATGTTTGCCACCATAACCCGGAGTGAAGCATCAGTGCGTAGAGCGTCCACCACCCACTGCATGGTCAGGGCCGTCTTGCCAGCACCGGGCGCACCGCCGACGAGACAGACCATACCAGGCCCGAGTTCGACAGGGTCGAAACCTTTGCCTACCCGCCACAGTATGGGCGGCTTGCCCGTCAGCAGGTCCGCTGCCCACGTGTCGATGATGCTTGAGGCTGATATGAAGTGTGCCGTCATGACGCACCCCCTTTCACGTGCCTCACGCCACATTGAATGGCCCGCTGAGCCTCGGAGGGCGACAGACCTGAGTCAACTGCCGCCTTCAGCAACAGGGCCTTTGCCAGCCGTTCATCGGCACCGAATTCCGCGAGGTTGGCTGCCGCACTAAAGCAGCGGTGTTCGCGCTCGCCATTCGGCGCTCCGGACCCGATGAATTCAAGTGTTAGGCGATTTAGGTCAATTCGCGTTGCCGGGTCTACTGGTGTTGTCGAGGCTGTTTCCTTTTCCGCGTCAGCCCACAACCCGCCAATACTCCAGTCACACCACGACCCCGGTTCAGGGACATCACCCGGCCGGGGTTCGACCGCCATTCCCCGTACTGCTTCGGTTGACATGCCCAGCAGTTCATCAGCCCGGAATGCCACCTTGTACAGCCCGGTCTTCGGGTGCCTGCTGTTGGGTGACCGGAAAAGCCGTACCGCGTCATAGATTGACAAGTCCGGGTTGCACCCGCTTTCCTGTCCTATCCGCGCCACGAAAGCCCGCGCCGTCTGTCGGAAATCTGGTTCCGGTGCCAGTGCCAGCCCAATATTGGGGAGTAACACATGGAACCCTTTGCAACCGGAGAACCAGCACGACAACTTATTGAGATGTGCGCCTTTCGAGTGAACCCACGTCAGCAAAGAGCACGTCCGGCTTAACGCGTCCGCCACGGGGTCTTCTCCCGCACCATCAATGTCAAGCGGAACCCAGTCCGCCCAGCATGGGCCCGTGTATCCCGCCACCCCTCCGACGTTCTTCATGTGTGCCAGCAGGTCCTGCGGGTAACACCACGCCGACAAATAGGCCTCACCCGTGTCCAGTTCGCCCGCGCAGTGCGCTGCAAACGCCTTACGCCATGTCACCAGCTTGCGCGGCGCAGAGAGCGCGCCAACCACGCGAAAACCGTGTTTGAAATCTTGTGTTTCCATGGCCATGACTCCTATATCAGGTTGTTGTCCACCAGATCGGCTGACAAGTCTGCCGGTGTGACTGGTGGTGCGTTCGAGGGGAGGGGAGAGGAAGCGGATATCGCCGCGACGGGTGGGGGGGCCGCGAGGGCCGCTAGGGTCTTTTGCGCTTCGCGAGGGGGAGGTGTCGCCGTCGGTGTTGCCGCCGCTACTTTGGTCTTCTGGGGAAGCACCCTCTTTACCTCGCTGTACGTCAAACCGCTATCACTTGTATGAAGCGCCACGTACACGGCCAGCAGACCGGCTGGCACTTCACCACGTCTGAGTTGCGCGAGCGTCTCCAGCCCCAGCAACACCAGCTCAGGCTTCGAGTGCGCGAGTGCCTTCGGCGACAGGTACCATCTCGCCACCAGCCGCCTACCGGCGTGTTCACCGGAGACTATTTCAAGGCGGATTTCGTAGAACGGGACCTTGTTCTTTGAGTAGCCGCATGCGCCACTGACAGCGCGCGCCGTGTATTGGCCCGCCGGAACGGGACTCTGCATGTCCGTCGCCACGGTGGAATCGAAGTCTGGCGCAAAGTCTGCACCTGACGGGGCGCGATCAAACCCTTCAGCAAAGTTACTCATGGGTCGTCTCCTTCTTGCAGTTGTCCAACACTGCACCCGTAGCGGAATGCAGGCTGTGGGCTGGCTTGTGTTTAGACTGGCGGCACGCGTTCAAGACGTGCTTGTCGGATGGATCGAGGGTGAAGCCTATGTTATTCATGGCAGCCGCCTTTCCCGCAGGCACAACCTGAAGCGGCCGACGGCGTCCAAACCCGGAGCGCGTGGGGTTCATGATGGCAGTGAGCAAAGCGGTGGCCGTAGCGCGAGCGGAAATCAGCATGGGGGCGGCAGAAAGTTCTCATTTAGCCCCCTCCTCGTCTTCAAACTCAAAGGCGCTGCAAATCAGGCCGTATGGAGTCTGTACGCCCTTTTTGCAATGCTCACATAGGCGTTTGCCAGTTTCCGATTCGAAGAAGGTGTCATCGACTACTTCAAGCCACCACCGTTGAATAGACCAGAAAGGCCAGAATGGCTCTCCTGAAACGGTCATGAAGTGCGGGGGAAGTTGCATTGAACGCAGTGACTGAGGATGGATTCTCAAAAGGCGAGAGAGGGCATTGTATCCAATCACTCCCGCAGGGATATTCTTGCTTTTGACCCATTCCTCTTCCAGAAATCTACGCTCCCCTTCCGGAAGTTCTGCCAGCCATTTGTCAACATTCTTAACCCTCCAACGAAACGCGCCACCAATGAGCGTGGGGACTGGCAGACGGTACCTACCTGCCATTACGGCAAGACGTTCGAGGGGGAGCGCAAGGTATGCCGCCAGATGTCCACTGTCCAGTAGCTCCGTATCGTGCAAGTAGAGCGTCGGAAATTCAGGTTTGGATAATTTTCTGCTTTCCATGGTCAGTACCCCCTCTTCGTCGTGGTGGCCGTCGCTGCCGACGCCAACGGTTGCCAACCTGTCTTACGGCAGTCCGGGCACCCGGTGGTAACCCATTCGCTAATATCAGACTCCCGCCAACGAACGGTCTTGCACAGCTTCAGCGGCAGGGGCATAAACCCCATGTCGCGCCAACGTGCAACGGTTCGGGGTGCCACGCCGCACAGCGCGGCGACCTCCAATGTCTTCAAGAGTTTGGTTGCCATCGTGAAATTCCTTTCCGGTCTTGCCGGTGCGGTCTTCGCTGGTCGCTTCGTTGCGCTATGCTTCGTCGCGCCATCTACCCGCAAAGGTGTGAAATTTCACACGGAACGTCTGCCAGATGCGTGAATTGCCCCCATATGACGGCAAAACACAAAAAAATGAGCGATCACAAAGCCTGTGAAAAATTCACAAAGTCCGTGACCGCTCAATCAGTTCTAGCGTGTAGTCAGTCGTCTATTGTCGAAAACCTTGAAAGCCATGTACCTTCATAAAGTGAGTCTTTGCCCGTAACTGATGTTGGGAATGGGTTCGCCGCGATGCCAAACGCGTTCTTCAAGGCTTTTCGTAAATCTGATACATGCCGTCTGGTCTTGGATTGTGATGTGCCGGGTTTGTATGAAATGCTCGCGCATAAACGGTCCCCCTCTTGCTTCGGCGTCTCCAGTGCCTGTAGGAATACGCCCCATAGCCTTGACTCATTGCCAGTCTGGGTCACAAGACCAAACTGGGCGGCGGTATAGAAGGTCCCTGTTCGGGTTCCTCCCACGACTCTCACCAATGCGCCGTCCCTTCTGCTGTTGTGCGGCCAGATTGCCACTTCTGCCCAGTTCTGCGGAGATGGGGAGATTATTATGGTCGGGGTCCGTCCCTGCAACCCTGCGTTATCATCACGTACACCCGCTTTGTATGTATTCCCCTTCCCTTTTCCCCTCTTAAACTCCCCTTTGGGCCTATCATCTTCCACATGTTCAACCACGGGGACCAAGGGCGCTGGAGTGTCTGTCAGGGTTGGTTCTTCCTGCTTGGGCATCCGCTCTAGAAGGCGTTCCAGAACGACAATCCCTTTGGGGGGGAGTGTGCCGTTTGCCCTTGCAACCGCCTCCACAACACCTTCGACAGTGAATGCTCCAGATACAAGCCCTGCCCGAGTGAGCCGAGATAGAACCTCATGGGCATGTGCAACACTCAAGGATGCCTCTACGCAATACTCCGCCACAAGTTGCAGCGTTACCGGTTGGAACGGCTTCTCTCCATACACACAATGACGAATCAACAGGGACGATTCCGACACGTGGTTTAGGTCTGAAAGGTCGTCACATGGGATAGGGTCGTCTGCCGGTTCATATCCTTTGTACATGGCGAGTGTCCTTTTTGCATTTGCCCTCGGTAACCGGCGCGGGTAAGGGTGGAGATCGGGCCAACCGCCCGCCAAGGGGCAGCGCCGGGCGTATCAGGCGTTCGGAATATGGTAGCAAGCGGAAGATGAGCATTCAACAGTGATGAGATGTGCTAATTTATGTGTGTACGCATAACACAAGCACATATTCACACAGGAAACGCACAGATGTCGCAAGATGTCGGAGGTGGCATACGACGCACAACGGCCTGCCTAACAGGGGGTTGCGTTTGACTTGGGTTTCCGTCTTTCTTTAGCTTATGGCTGTCGTTGCCTGGTTGGCTTCAAAACGGAGGGCGGATGTTATGAGAAAAAAGAAAGACGGGGAATTCTTTGAGCTTCTGTGGACCATGTTCACCAACCTGCCGTGGTGGGTCGGCCCTCCGGTCATTGCCCTGACCTATCTGCTGTTCACCACAGTGTTTCCCGCATTGATACAGGGCTTTGTTTCCAATGCAATGAGCCATGTGCCGGGGGCGGCGCCTAAAGGCCTCCCTCACAATGGCGGCCCTCTTGTCACGGTATTCGCCCCGGTGTTCACTTTGGGGGTGACCATAATGTGGTTGGCCAGCCTGGTGCACAAGCTCCAAGGAAAGACGCTGCTTCGCCGTTCGGTGAAGGTGGGAGAGATTAAGGACCTCACTTGGGAGACCTTCGAGCGGCTTGTGTGCGAATACTACCGGCAGGAGGGGTTCTGGGTGGAACGTCGCGGCGGGGCAAAGCCCGACGGAGGCGTGGACCTTGAGGCGTACAGGGACGGGGAATTGATTCTCGTCCAGTGCAAGCACTGGAAGGCTTGGAAGGTGGGGGTGAGGCACATACGGGAACTCCGTGGGGTTATGGCCCATGAGGGTGCTCGGCACGGCGTGCTCGTGTGCAGCGGCGAGTTCACACAGGAAGCGCAGGACTTTGCCCGCCAGAACAACGTCGAACTCGTGGACGGTAACAGGCTCAGTGAAATGATTCGCCGTGGACAGGAGGCCCGCACCCGCAACCGGCCGCCTGAAGCGCCCCCCGCGCCGCAGGTCCCCTCACCGCAACCGGAAAGGACACCCGCCTGTCCCAAGTGCGGGGAGCCTATGGTGCAGCGGAAGGCCAGCAAGGGGGCCTACGCCGGGTCCAATTTCTGGGGATGCAAAGGTTTCCCTGGTTGCAAGGGCATCCGGAATATGTGATTTGCGCGGAGAGGCCTCTCGCTTCAGCCCATCACCCCGGCGAAACGCTTGGGCACAATGCCCGCAACGCAGCGTCCGCCGGTCCGTCGTCAATCAAAGTCGTGCCAATGCTCGGCCATCTCCACATGGTAGGCCATCATCTGCTCGTCGGCCACGAATTGTTCCGGGTGTTCCTTCTTGAAATCCAGCCACGCGCACCGCAAAGCGAACAGGTCCGCTTCTATGTTCGGCTCCATCAGGTCAACGTTGTAGTGGCGGCCCTGGTCGTCATACAGGTCAATCTCGGCAAAGTCATCCCCGCCGGGACGCGACCACCGCACAATCTTGGCCGTATGCCAGAATCGTTCCCCGGACTGGTAACCGATGGGCCGCCAGAGCAGCCAAAAGTCCATCGGGTCCGACGAAACGCTCCTGTCACGGCATGGGGCAACGCGGGTGACCAGCAGGCTGTCAATCTGGTCCTTAAGGATTCTCTCCCCGTCATCCTCAAATATGGTGATGGTCGCCCCCTGTTCATTGAACAGTCGAAACTCTTCCTGAAGCCGTGCCTTTTCCGCTTCCAGATCATGCTTCATGATGTCGCGCTCTCCCGTATCCACACTGTCCCGCCACACATGCCCACGAACGCACTTCCAAGACGGGCCGATTCTAACACAAGCCGCCCCACGGCCCGCGCCCCAAGCGCCCTGGTGCGCCTTGATCCATTTGAGCGAATTGCTTATTCTTATATCCGGTTGGTTTGGTGTGGAAATGGCCAGCGGGGTTCATACGCGGGCCATGACGGTGGCGGCGGCAGGGTACGGGTAATGGGACCAGCCGAACACAGGGAGTGAGGGTGAGCAGTGGCAGGGAAAGCTAAGTCGTCATCGGCCAAGGATTCGGCCGCCAATATCGGTTTTGAGGCAAAGCTGTGGCTGGCGGCGGACAAGCTCCGCAACAACATGGACGCGGCGGAATACAAGCACGTCGTGCTGGGCCTCATCTTCCTGAAATACATCTCCGACTCGTTCGAGGAG
>CAIXUF010000242.1 GCA_903922535.1 Candidatus Hydrogenedentota bacterium | reverse complement strand
GGTGCTGTGGTGCCTGTGCGAGCACTACCTGCTCACGCATGACGACGCATGGTTCGCGAAGAACGCCGCCTCCATCATCGCCGGGGCCGACTGGATCTTCCGCCAGCGCAAAAACACCATGACCGAACTGCCGCACTCGCGCGGTTGGGAGCGCGGCTTTCTGCCCGCGGGCAGCCTGGAGGACGTGACCGACTTCTACTACTGGCTCTCGACGAACACGCTCACCTGGCGCGCCGCGGAATACGCGGCCCGCGCGCTGGAGGCGGCGGGCCATCCCGAGGCCGCCCGCGTGCGCAATGAGGCGGACGCCTACAAGGCGGACCTCATCAAGGGCTTCGAGACCCAGCGCGAGAACTCGCCCATCGTGCGCCTGCGCGACGGGCGCTGGATTCCCGACTATCCAAGCCGCCTCTACCGGCGCGGCCGCGAGGTGGGCTGGATTCGCGAGGTGCTGGAGGGCTCGGTGTACCTGCTAATCACGGGACTCTACGACGCCAACACGAAGCAGGGCCGGTGGATTCTCGACGACTTCCAGGACAACCGCTACCTCAACCCGCCCTACGGCTATTCCGTACCCGATTTCGACATGACCTGGTTTTCGCGCGGCGGCATGTCCATGCAGCCCAACCTGCTGGCCGGGCTGTTGCCACACCTCGACCGCGACGAGCCGGAAGTCTATCTGTGGATGTTTTACAATGCGTGGAACGCCTGCTACCGTGAAGAGGCCAACGCCATGGTGGAGCACCCACTGCCCGTGCTGGGCTGGTCCAACGGCGTGCTGGTGAAGACCAGCGACGAGGCCAACGCGGTAACCTGGCTGCGCTACATGTACGTCTACCCGCACAACGGCCTGCTGCATTTCGGCCGCGCCATCCCCCGCGCATGGTTTGCCCAGGCACAGCCCTTCGCTGCCACGGACGTGGCAACCGAATTCGGCAAGGCCGGCGTGACCTACACGGCAGACCCGAAGGGGAACACGGCCCGGGCCGTGGTGAATTTCGAACAGGCGCATGCGCCGCAGCAAATGCTGGTGCGCTTCCGCACACCCGAGGGAAAGACGCTGCGCAGCGCGACGGTGAACGGCGCTGAGGGAAAGATTGTGGACGCGGCGCGGGGCGATGTGGACGTGAGCGGGATGACGGGAACCATTACGGTGGAGGCGGCATTCTAGAAGTCGGCAAAGGTCGAGTCTGTGACTGCTTTGCTCTTGTACGATGGCGTTGACCAGTGAATGAAGCTGCCAAAACGCGTAGAAGGAAGAGTCTGTTGAATATTCGTCCCGAGTGTGACAGTGATCTTGATGCGATCAATGATTTGGTATACACGGCTTTCTTGAACCATCCGCAACATGCTCCGGGAGCGCCTCCCACGGAACACGACATCGTGAAACGCCTGCGATCCGCCAGGGCGCTTTTCGTTTCATTGGTTGCGGAGGACAGCGGCGTCATTGTCGGCCACATCGCATTGTCCGAGGTGTTGATCGACGGCAAGAGCGGCGGCTGGTATGGCGGCGGTCCGCTCGCGGTTCATCCCGCGCGGCAGCGGCAGGGTATTGGTTCATCTCTGATCGACCGGGCCATCCTGGCGCTCCGGGAGCGGGGCGCGCGCGGTGTCGCGCT
>CAIXUF010000241.1 GCA_903922535.1 Candidatus Hydrogenedentota bacterium | reverse complement strand
GTGGCTCCTGCCGCGCGTTCCGGGACCGGACGGCCGCCGGGTTCGGACTCCAATTTCAGGCCTTTCCAAGTGGAAGATCTTCGACAACCTGCGCCGCAGTCTGGTGCCGTCCGCGCTACTGCTGCAACTTGTCCTCGCATGGCTGCTGCCCTGGCCATGGCTGGCGGCGGCGGCGACACTTTTTGTCCTTGCGGTCCTGGCCATACCCCCACTTCTCTCAGCGGTGAACGACCTGGCGCGCAAGCCGCGGGACCTGCCGTGGAGCCTGCACTTTCGCGCCCTGGCACCGGGAGTCCTCCGTCAGGCGGGGCAGCTTGTCTTCACGTTGCTGCTTGTCCCCTATGAGGCCTTTGTGAACCTCGATGCAGTTGTGCGCACGCTGACGCGCCTGTTGACACACCGAAGAATGCTCGAGTGGACGACCGCAAGCGAGGCCGAGCGGTGCGCGAGCACCGATCTGGTGGGGCATTTCCGGGCCATGTGGGTCGGGCCAACCGTGGCCGTGATCACTCTTTTGCTCATGTTCCTTGTTCAGCCGGGCAACCTGCCGATCAGCATGCCCATCCTGGGCCTATGGGTGATTTCGCCGATTGTCGCGTGGCTGATAAGTCGTCCCATCCAGCCGGAGGAGATCCACCTCACCCAGGGGCAGATAGTTTTCCTCAGGAAACTGGCGCGGCGAACGTGGAAGTACTTCGAGACCTTTGTCACGGCGGAGGAGAATTGGCTGCCCCCGGACAATTTCCAGGAGCATCCCGTCAGAAGCGTGGCTTCGCGGACCAGTCCCACCAATATAGGGATGTCACTGCTGGCAAACCTCGCCGCGGAGGATTTCGGATACTGCCCTTCCGGCCAGCTACTGCAGCGCACGCAACGTACGCTGGACACGCTGGACCGCATGGAAAGATACCGCGGCCACTTCTTCAACTGGTACGACACCCGCTCCCTTGACGCGTTGCCACCGCGTTATGTGTCCACCGTGGACAGCGGCAATCTTGTTGGACACCTGCTGGTGCTGCGCCATGGCCTGTTGGAGATGGTCGACAGAAAGATTCTGCTGCCGCGGGTGTTTGACGGCGCGCAGGACACGGCACGCGTATTGATGGACGTGGTCGCCGGCCTGATCAAGGCACCGGTTCCCGGCTGCGACGTTGCGGCCCTTGGGGAGGTCCTGCAAGACGCAGGACAACTTGACGCGCAGGCGAATGACCGGCCGGTTACACTGGGCGCCTCCATGCTGCTCCTGCGGCGTTTGGCGGACGCGGCGGCCGATATTGCCGCGGTCAAGGGCCCGCACGGCGAGTTCCAAACCTGGGTGCGCGCGTTGGGCGAGGGGCTGGCCGATCAGCGCGACGACGTTGCCCGTCTTGCCCCCTGGACGGTGCTTCCGCAGCCCCCCGATATTCTTTGGACCGGAGCTGCGGCAGGGCAGGAACCCCTTCTGGAAGAGCTGCGTGCCCTGTTGTGCAAAGTTGACACCATTCCAACCCTTCGCGAGACAGCCGCGCTGGAGCAGTCGCTGATTCCGTTGATTGACCGAATTGTCGCACACCGTCGTCGCACGAAGGCAGGCATTGCCGCGGCACCGGAGGACGGCATCGTCGGCGCCTGGCTCAATGACCTGCGCCTCGCCGTGGGCCAGGGCGTACGAAATGCCCTGGACCGCATACGGACGCTGAAAACTCTCGCTGACCGGTGCCTGGAAGTCTCTGAAATGGACTTCTCGTTCCTGTTCGACAAGTCGCGCGACCTCTTCTCAATCGGCTACAACGTCGGCGACCACCGGATGGACAGCGGGTATTATGACCTGCTCGCCTCCGAGGCGCGTTTGGCGAGTTTCTATGCCATTTCCCAGGGGCTGTTGGGCCAGGAACACTGGTTTGCCCTGGGGCGCCTGCTGACCACGTCAAAGCGCGCGCCGGCTTTGCTGAGCTGGAGCGGCTCTATGTTTGAGTACCTCATGCCGCTGCTTGTGATGCCCACGTACGGGAACACACTCCTGGACCAGACATACAAGGCGGTCGTTCGGCGTCAGATAGCGTATGGCAGGCAGCGAGGCGTGCCCTGGGGCATCTCCGAGTCCGGGTACAACGCATGGGACGTGCATCTCGCCTACCAGTATCGCGCCTTCGGCGTGCCGGGGCTGGGCTTGAAACGGGGACTGGCCGAGGATCTCGTCGTGGCGCCCTACGCCTCGGTCATGGCGCTGATGGTTTCGCCGGAGGCCGCGTGCAAGAACCTGGAGCGGCTCGACACCGAAGGGCGGCAGGGGCATTACGGTTTCTATGAGGCCGTCGACTACACGCCGTCGCGTCTGCCGTTGGGCGCAGGCAGCGTCACCATCCGTTCGTTCATGGCGCACCACCAGGGGATGAGCCTGCTCTCGCTGGCCTACCTGCTGCTGGACCGCCCCATGCAGCGGCGCTTTCTGTCGGACCCGGCCTTTCAGGCAACCACGCTGCTCTTGCAGGAACGCATTCCCAAGACCACCCGGCCGATCTATCCGCACGCGCTCGAGGCCAATGTGACGCGCACGGCTTCGGCGGAGGCCGAAGGCACGGTGCGCATCCTCACCGACCCCGGAAGCCCCGTGCCCGAGGTTCACCTGCTTTCCAATGGGCGGTATCACGTCATGGTCAGCAGTGCCGGTGGCGGGTACAGCCGCTGGCGCGATCTGGCGGTGACCAGATGGCGCGAAGATCCCACCCGCGACTGCTGGGGCGCGTTCTGTTATGTGCGCGATTTGGACACCGGAAATTTCTGGTCCGTTGCGCACCAGCCGACACTGAGAACAGCCAAACTGTATGAAGCCACCTTTGCACAGGCGAAAGCCGAGTTTCGGCGCCGTGACGAGGATATCGAGATTCACACGGAAATCAGCGTCTCGCCCGAGGATGACATCGAGCTGCGCCGCGTCACCGTCACCAACCGCTCGGACAGGCCCCGGACCATTGAAGTGACCAGTTATGCCGAGGTCGTGCTGGCACCGGCCGGTCAGGACCTGTCCCACCCGGCATTCAGCAACCTTTTTGTGCAGACGGAG
>CAIXUF010000240.1 GCA_903922535.1 Candidatus Hydrogenedentota bacterium | reverse complement strand
TCCGGCATGACGGAGGACACGACGGTAACGGCCACATTTATCCCGAGGACCAACGGGGCAACCTACGTGTCCAGTCCGCCGGCGGACGGTTCCGCGACGGGCCCGGTGACGATCCTGACCGGCGCCACGGCAACGCTCACCGTGACGCCCGGGCCGGGCTACAACATAGGTTCGGTGACGGCGTCCAACGGCAGCGTGACGGCGTTCGCGCCGTACGTGCTGTCCGGCGTGACGGCGGACACAACGGTGACAGCCACATTCACCCCGAAAAGTTATGCGGTGGCCTATGCGTCCAGTCCCACGGCGGGCGGTTCCGTAACGGGTCCTGCGACGATCCTGTACGGCGGCACGGCAACGCTCACCGTGACGCCCGGGCCGGGCTACAGCATCGGTTCGGTGACGGCGTCCAACGGCAACGTGACGACGACTGCGCCGTACGTGCTGGCCGGCGTGTCGGCGGATACGACGGTGACGGCCACATTCACTCCGAGGAGCAACGGGGTGACCTATGTGCCCAGTCCGACGACGGGTGGCACCGTAACGGGTGCGGCAACGATCCTGACCGGTGGCACAGCAACACTCACCGTGACGCCCGACCCGCACTACAATACAGGTTCGGTGACGGCCTCCAACGGAAACGTTACGGCCTCCGCGCCGTACATACTGTCCGGCGTAACGGCAGACACGACGGTGACAGCCACGTTCACCCCGAAGAGTTATTCGGTAGCCTACGTGTCCAGTCCGCCGGAGGGCGGCTTGGTAACCGGCCCGAAGACGATCCCGTTCGGCGGCACGGCAATGCTCACCGTGATGGCGAGCGCGGGATACCTCTACACATCAGTTGTCGCCACACACGGTTCAATCGGCGGCGCCTACCCGAGCTTCACCCTGTCCGGCGTCACGGCGGACACGGAGGTGACAGGCACCTTTATAACAGGCGATATCATGCCCTACGTTGCCGGTATGACCCAGGCTGCCGCGACATCGGCGATTACCGGAGCGGGGTTCGTGCTTGGCACGGTAGCCCAGGCGAGTCATCCGACCGTGCCGTCAGGGGACGTAATCTCGCAGGATCCGGCAGGCGGCACGACGGTTGTGGCCGGCTCGGCGGTGAACCTGACGCTTAGCACGGGTCCGGCGACCAGCACGGGGAAACCGGCCGTTCCCGCAAACCTCCGTGTCAGCACCTATACTGCCGGCGCCACAGTGACATGGTCCGCCAACGCGGAAGCGGATCTCGCGGGATACAACGTTTATCGAAGTGACAGTGCCGGGGGGGCGTACACCAAGTTGACCGGCACACCGGTGACCGCAACCGAGTATGATGATCCGGTGGCCATGGGTCAGCATCATTGCTATGAGGTCACCGCAGTGAATGCCGGCGGCACGGAGAGCGACCCGGCAGGGCCGGCCTGCACCGACGGCACGTTTGTGATGTGGCTTCAGAACGTGTCCGCCCAGCCGGGCGGGAGCGTCCGCATATCGCTTGACATAACGAATGCCAACGGTATAGTCGCCGATGGCTTGGATATTGATTTCCGGTATGATCAGACGCTCATTGATCCGGCGTCCATCGTGGTCGAGCGGACCGCGGTGACCGCAACGGTGAGCTTTGTGACCAATACCACGGTGCCTGGAAAGGTCCTTATCTCGGGCGTGGGCAACCAGAAGCTCGTTGGTGAGGGGCACTTGTTCGACATCACCGCGAAAATGAAAAACTCGGCTCCGGCGAACCAGTGCGAAACGGACTCCTACGCCCTGGTGAAGTTCTACAATTCGGTTCCGACACTGCTGCCCTGCGACTACAGCGACACGGGAACGCTTTGCGTCTCCCCGCGCTGCAAACAGGGCGATCTCAACGGCGACGGCACGGTGGACAGCGCGGACGTGATCATCGCGCTGCAGACATCCGTCGGACTTGTCATTCCACAAGGATGCCAGGTGGATTCCGGCGACCTCAACGGCGACGGCGTGATAGACAGCGCGGATGCCATCCTGATGCAGCGGCTTGCAGTGGGACTGCCCTTGAATCCGCCGCAACCCGGCAAAGAACTGTCTGTCGGTGACGGGGCACCGTTGTCCCCGACAGCCAAGTCGGCCTCGCCTGTGCAGGCCACCGTTGGCCTGGTGGAGGGACTTCCGGGCAGCGTGGTGAATGTGCCGGTGACGCTTAACAACGCCACGGGGGTGAGCGGCGTTGAACTGACCGCAAGTTGGGCGGCCGGCGGATTGGCGCTGAATGAGGTTCAGCCGGGCGACCTTACGGGTGATTTCCTGAAAAAGGTCAACCCGGGTAACGGGAATGTGCGGCTGGCGCTGAGCCGCGCCCAGGCGCTTGGCAGCGGCTCGGGTACGGTGGCAGTGCTGAGCTTTGCAATTCCCGCCTCCGCGCAGCCGGGGACTGTCCTGCCGGTCCGCCTTAACGGGGCGGTCCTCAAGGGCCAGTTTGGCGACAGCTTCTCCTGGTACGGCAACGTTTTGGCGGTTGACGGCAGCGTCACGGTAAAGGCGACCGAGGGTGAAGCAGAGGGTGAGACGGCCGCGTTCGCTTCGACGCTGTATGAGAACTTCTCGGCGGCCGACACCAACCACGACGGGAAACTGAGCCTTGCCGAGGCGCAGGCCTATGCGTCCGGGCTGACCGCCGCGGAATTCAACAGTGTTGACGCCAATACCGACGGCTACCTGTCGAAGGAAGAACTGCAAGGCTATCTCAATCCCAGCAACGGCTGCACATGCCAGAAGTCCAAACTGACCCTCGACGGACTCAAGGAGCGCCTGGCGGACTTGTTCCTCATGGGGCTCGCAATAACCAGCCTGCTGGCCATACGGGGCCGCAGGCCTTAAAC
>CAIXUF010000239.1 GCA_903922535.1 Candidatus Hydrogenedentota bacterium | reverse complement strand
GTGGTGGCGGCGGCGGTTCGGGCGGTTCCGGCGGTGGCGGCGGCGGTGGTGGCGGCGGCGGTTCGGGCGGTTCCGGCGGCGGCGGTGCCGGCGGGGCATATTTCGACGGAATTGGCACCTACTTTATATTCCGCGACAGCGGCGGCGGCGGCGGTGCTGGAACGGTCGGCCAGGCAGGAACAAGCAACAGCACCACGTCGTGGCCCTCCTCCCCCGCGGGCGGTCTGGCCGGCGCAACGGGCGGCACGGGTGGCACGGGCGGCACAGGCGCGCCCGGTGGTGTTGGCGGTGTTGGCGGTGGCGGCGCGCCCGGCGGCGGGGCTTTTGTGCTGGCCGCGCGCGGCCTGCTGCGCATCACGGCGGCCTCGACGCTGGATGTTTCCGCGGGTGTTCCGACTACGGGCTTGAGCGGTACCGGCCCCGGTTCCTCTCCGCAGGCGCAAACCAACGGTTCGGCCGGCGTTGCCGGTGCGACCGGTGGCGCGTCGGGTGGTGGCAGCAACACGGGCGGCCGCGGCGGCAGTGGCGGCTCGGGCGGCATGGGCGCGGCGGGCGCGGCCGGCGGCACGGGCGGCACCGGTTCCACGGGAGGCTATGGCCTTCCCGGCACGGTAAAGTTGCACGGTTCCGTGGTGCTTGCGGCCAATGCATCGATCTCCGGGGGCCATGCGGCCGACAGCGATCCCAACAGCAACGGGGGCGTTACGGTTATTTCCAACATGGCCGAGGCGGCCCGAAACGGCAACAAGCCGACATTGGCCACTGCCTCGCTGTCCTTTGGCACGGCCCTGGATGACGGGCTGCTCAAGGCGACCAATCCGTTCATCGGTGTCGGCAAGACGCCGGTAATACCCAATCTCCTGGGTGACCCGGCCAGCCGTGGCTGGTGTCAGACCGGTTACTGGAACAGCGGTTATGAAGCCCCGCCTTTTGACTCAAGGAACGGTCTCGAGTTCCGCGTGCTCCGCGCGGGCGACGGCGGGTCGGCGTTTGACGGCTTTGACCAGGTGCTCATCCGAAACACCAACACGACCGGCAATATTGACAATGTCAGCCTGATCGTCGGAACCAACCTGCCCAAAACGATTGACGGCAACAGCGGCACGGCCGGCAGGCTGCTGCCGGGCCAGACCTGGACCACCACGGTCCCGGCGGGCGCATATGTGAATGTTCCCGGCGCCAGCGGCACGCCGGGTGACGGCCCCACGGCCGAGTTCATTGCCGCGCCGCTGACCGGCGCGAAGAATCTTGTGGTCCAGTTCATCGACCAGTCAACGCCCGGCACGGGCACGATCACGGGCTGGGCGTGGCAGTTTGGCGACGGCGGCACCAGTACGGACCAGAACCCGATCCACACCTACACCACGACCGGTTCCTTCACCGTCTCATTGTCCGTGCAGAACAGCTTTGGCCTCGGTGTGGAGACCAAGAGCGATTACATCCTGGTGACCAATCCGGTCGGCCCGACGGCCCTGTTCAGTGCGGGTCCGACGACCATTCCGCGGGGTGGAACCGTTTGGTTCGGCGACACGTCGCTGCCCGGTTCCATGGCCCTCAGCTCCTGGGCGTGGGATTTTGGCGACGGCGGCACCAGCACGGCGCAGAGTCCGAGCCATGCCTACGCCGCGGCGGGCACGTTCAGTGTGAAGCTCACCGTTACCAACGGTGCCTCCCTCAGCAACAACGTTTTGAAAACCAACCTGATTGTGGTCACGCCCCCCGTGCCGCCTACGGTGGACTTCACCGCGTCACCAACAACGGTGATGGCGGGGGCGACCGTGCAGTTTGCCGATCTCACCACGGCCGGGTCTTCCGCGCCCAAGACATGGGCATGGACCTTTGGCGACGGCGGCGGCAGTGCCGCGAAGAGTCCGACCTATTTGTACACCGCACCGGGCGTTTATGCCGTAACCCTGACAGTGACCGCACAGGACGGCGGCTCCGCCGCCGCGACAAAGACCGGGTTCATCACGGTGCTTGCGTCCAGCGGCCCGACGGCAGACTTCACGGTCGCCCCGACCACGGGCCTCGCGCCGTTGATCACGCAGTTTGTGGACCTGTCCCAACCGGGCGGCTCGCCCATCACGTCACGGCTGTGGACCTTCGGGGACGGCCAGACATCAACCACCGCCGCGCCCTCGCACAGCTATGCGGCCGGGACCTACTCGGTCTCACTTACGGTGAAGACGCTGCTCGGACAAAGCACCAAGACCCGTGACAATGTGGTTGTCGCAACCGCCCCGGGCGGGCCGACGGCCAACTTCACCGCCTATCCGGCATCCGGCAGGGCGCCGTTGACGGTGCAGTTTGCGAACACCTCTTCGGCGGGTGATTCCCCGATAACCAAGTGGGCGTGGACCTTTGGCGACGGCGGCACGAGTGCGGTGCAGTCGCCGCTGCATGTCTACACGGCGACCGGCACCTACAACGTCATCCTGACGGTCACCGCGGCGAACAACGCGAGCAACCAGGTGACAAAGGCCGCATTTGTCACCGCGACGACTTCAGACAACCTGACGGCCGCATTTGGCTCCGACCTCAGCTCGGGCCCGGCCCCGCTGACGGTCCGCTTCTTTGACCAGTCACTCCATGGTGGCGGATCCATTACGGGATGGCAGTGGGAATTTGGCGACGGCGAGACCAGCGCGGTGCAGAACCCGACGCATGTGTACACCGAAGCGGGCACCTACAGTGTGACGCTGATCGTGACGGACGGGACCACGCCCGATGCCGTCACCAAGACGGCGTGTATCACCGTTGACAAGGGAGTGCCCGTGCTGGGTCTTGCCGGGTTGGCATTGCTGGCAGGTGCCTGCGCGGCAGGCGGGGCGCGGAGTCTGCGCCGCCGGGCGCGCTGACCGGAGAGACGGCAGCAAGAATCTGGATGCGGCCGCCGGACACCGTTCCGGCGGCCGCTTTTTTGACCCCCACAGGCACCCATCAGGCCCAAACGTCGGCCGTATTACTGGGTCATTCCACGTCAGGCATGCAGCCGCGTGACCCGCGAAAAGAACCAGTGGCGTTTCACTTGGGGTTGTCATCGCGGGAGAATTACCGTATAATAATAAACGGCAGATGCTATGTTGTGGAAATCTGTCCCGAGGGGGATGCGTGGCAGGATAACAACATGCGCCCAGCTTTGTATATATTGAAGTGTACTCAGACAGGAATCATCGCAACAAGGGAATTACAGCCATGACGATTATGAACCAGAGGCCCGGAATGCCGGGCGGCAAGTCATTTTTCGGATTTCGCGGGAGCGGCCTTCTTGGGGCCGCTCTTGTTTTGTCAGCCCTTTGGCTGGCAGCCGGACCGGCACTGGCGAGCCTGTCCGACATTTACGAGAGTGACGGGGCGCTGAGCGATCTCAATGTGAAAAGCAGCGACTCCATCGCGATTGACACGGGAGCCACGCCGCCCACCTTCCTGGTGAACGCAACCCCGGTCAGTTCCCTTTTCCAGGGACGCGTGGTGGACGGGGTGGCCGTGTTCGACTTTGCGAACGTGACCATCGCCGAGGGCGTGGCCACGACCATCGTCGGCACCCGGCCGCTGGCCATCTCCGCGTCGGGTGACATGAGCGTGGGCGCCAGTTTTGACGTGTCCGCCGGCAGGGCGGGCGGCGGTATCGGCGGCACCGGTGGTGTCGGCGGTACGGGCGGTATCGGCGGCGCGGGCGGCGCGGGCGGCGCGGGCGGCGCGGGCGGCG
>CAIXUF010000238.1 GCA_903922535.1 Candidatus Hydrogenedentota bacterium | reverse complement strand
TGCCCCGGCGGCAAAGGCTCCTTCACCATCGACAAGGCAAAAGATGCCCTTGGTGCTCTCTTTCTGGCTGGCCTGAACCCTGGGGTTCTGTCACCGTTGTCACGGGGAAGCCTGCCCCAAACCGTTCGGAACACAATGAGCCCGACACAGACACACCACGCACGCACTTGATACGGTCGCGTGGAAATCGCCTGCCGCCAACCACGGAACTCGTCACCTCGACTCCGCCACGGACGCCGGTTCTCTGGTTACCGCAGCAGGCGTTGGCGAATCGGTGTTATAGACTTCGCGTTGACAACAGTCCATGTCAATTACAGTTATTGGATACGCGGCATTGGGGATGGTTTGGTGGTTGTGTGACAGCCTGAAGTTGGTCCCGACGTGGCAGATTTCGAGTCGGCCGTCCAGGTTGCGCGCAACACAGATCTGCAACGCCGCCTCGCGCAGCCCCACCAACAATTCCTCACCGGCCCAGGTTCCATTGGGCGCTGTCTGGTAATTATGGTAGACCATTGTGTTCGTGCCGGCATAGAAAATCTCAAGGTGGCCATCCTTGTTTTGCCCCACACATATTTGCCGGGCTGAGTCATAAAGATCTCCCCCAAGCTTCTCCTCCCCATGCCAGTCCCCGTTCGGGGCGGACTGCCAATTGTGGAGGATTTCACCTTTGGCGCCCACATAGAACACCTCGAGTCGCCCGTCTTGATTCCGGGCCGCGCAAATGTCCAACGCCGCGTCGTCCAACCCTGGCAACGGCTGCCGCTCAAGCGGCTCCCCTCCGTGCCAGCCGCCATTGGGTGCCGTTTGCCGGTCATGATGAAGCCCTGAGTCCGCGCCGATGTAGAAGATCTCCAGTCGGCCGTCCTGATTCTGTCCGACGGCCATCTTCTTCGCCTGACCGTCCAACAGCTCCCCGCCGTTCCACCCGCCGTTGGGCGTCAATTGCGATTCATGAAAGATTCTGCCGTCCGCGCCCACCCAAAACACCTCAAGCCGTCCGTCCTGGTTGCGCCCCGCGCAAATCTGCACCGCCGCAGCGCACGCTTCTGCGGCATTGCCGGGATCAAGCGCCTCTCCCCCGTGCCAACTGCCGTTGGGGGAAACTTGCCAATTGTGGCGTATTCTCGCGTCCGTGCCCACGTAGAAAATCTCCAGCCGTCCGTCCGCGTTTTCCCCCACGCAAAGACGTTCGGCCCCGTCGCCCAATGGCTCCTCCCCATGCCAGCCGTCGTTCTCCTGACCGGCGGGCAGTTCGTCGCCTCGAAAACCGCCGTTGGGCTCAAGCTGCCAATTGTGCCAGATCTGTGAGTCGGCCCCGATGTAGAAAAACTCGAGCCTGCCATCCTGATTGGCGGCCATGCAGACCTGCCTGCCAATGGTGTTGAACTCCAGGTCCCTGTTCCAGGGCAGATGCTCAAGGTTTTCGCAGTTGATCATCGGTATTTGATAGGCCGTCTGCTGGACCTTGAAGCTACCATGGCCTTCTTGAAGCAGGCCGGGCGCGGACGAGTGGCCGAACAAAAGGGCGTCTATCTTGTTCTTCACAATCGCCATGAATTCCTTGGCGTCGTCAAGCCCACCCGTCGAAGAGACGCTCATGGTGTTGTCCGGGGGCAAATCCCCTTCCGGCACCTTGAACGGGGAATGGTGAAGACACACAATGACTTTCTTCCCGGCGCGCCGATCCTCCTGAAGACAGTCAAGGTAGGCGCCCAACTGGGCAAGCTGCCCCCCCCCCAGAAATCCCTGGCCACAGTTGTCCATTCCGGGGGTCGCCGATTCCCCCTGCAGCGAGTCGAGGAGAATCAGCCATCCGTCATGCAGGTCCACAAAACGCGGAAAGGTGCTGTCATCAACGTACTTGCTGAAGTTCTCTCTGCGCGTCTCCTGGTGCCCGCTCTCGTGCTGTCCCAGGAACAGCGTGCCCTCATCGGAGCAGTCGTGGTTGCCCGGGATGCTATAGACCGAAAATCCGTTGCTCTTCAGCTTCGCAATGAACGCTTGGGCGATAACGTAGTCGGCCGTGTCCCCGCTGTCCGTGATGTCACCGGTGATGACAACCACGTTTGCGCGCATCTGTGCCTTGTTGCGGATAAGGTACTCGGACAGGACAGTGCTGCGGAGAACGCTGTTCTGGCTGTCAATCAAATAGCCGCTGTCAAGGGTTCTTGGCGAACTGCTGAAATGCATGTCCGAAATGTGGATGATTCTGGGCGTCGGCTTCAGCGGCGCAGTAGGCGCATCCGTTCCCACCGCTGCCGGGGTCACCGCCGTGACATCCCGGCAGGGTTGCGCCGCGCGCACGACCGGGGCCAGTGGCGCCAGAACAAGCACCCAGGGAACGATTAGATGCATTGCGTTGCCCATGATCTTCTCGCCTTCCCGCAGCCCAAGCACGAGGATTGGAACCAATCCGATACGGTTTACCCGGATATTCCGTACAGACATTGCGGGTAAAGCCGCGTTCTCCCCCGCTTGCGGACCTGCTCACTATTGACCAGCGCCGCCGCGAAGCCGTTTCAAGTCCGGCAGAGGCGAATTGCTTCGTCATATTGCGCCCGATGCGGTGATTTGGCGAGATGCGCGGGTTGAACCAATTTTCCTGGCCGCTCACCCTTCCACCCGAACGGCCAGCCACGCCCGAAAAGGGCTGAATACTCATTCCAGCACAAGCAGGAATCGTCCCACGCCGCCGTCAAAGTGAATATCCTCAGGCTTCGAGTCATGTTCCACATTGGTGCCGGTGTAATAGAACCACCACGTGTTCGGCGCATCGCCCGGCACGGCGCGCGGCATGACATACACGCCCATTGTGCCAAAGACCTTGCCGAGGTCCACGACCGGCGCACGGCCGTACCGCGTGAAATGCACCCCATCCCGGCTCCACGCCAGATGGCTGCGTACGGTTTGGTTTTTCGTGTAAAAGGCGGCGGGAAGCATCACGTACAGTCCTTCCTTTAGCTTCGTCGCCGCGTTCGAGTAGAACTGCATCCCCACTGGATCCTGCGCGTCCGCGCTGAGAATCTCTACCGGCGCGGGGAAATCCCCAAAATGATCCGACTCGCTATATCCCACCGCCCGCGCCCCCTTGAACTCGCCCCCCTGCCAAATCCGCGTGTACAGCCGATATTTCCCCCCGTCCGGAATGCACGGCGTCGTCGTGTCCGAGTTTAAGGCGTAGATAGGTTTCGGACCCAGCGTCCAGTGGATGCCATCGGACGAAGTCCCGCCATAGACCCACCACGCATGCTGCGGCAGGAACCGATGCCAGGTCATCTTGTACCGTTCATCCGGCCCCTTGCCCTCCTCCAGAAACACGCCCGATAAACAGTACCCGCCCACCTGCGACCCGCTGATCAGAATGTTGTTGCTCTTGTTAGCCCCGTATTCCACCATTCCCAGATCTGGCTTCGTCCAGTGGACGCCGTCCGGTGACTCGCCGTAACAACAGCACTGGTCATCATCCCGCTTATAGTTCTTGTCAAAAGCCCCATACCACATCCGCCACCGGTCCCCCTCGCGAAGCACCGTGCCCCCGCCGATACAGTAATTCTCCCAAGGCTTCTCCGCCCGCAACAGCGGCTCTTCCGTGCGATTGACAACATGGAAGACCGGCGTCTGTTCCGGCGCATTGCCGCCTGTTGAAGGGACTGAACTCACGGACAGTTCGGCCGCCTGCGCAACACCGCACCCAATGAGCACCAGCCCCAAGAAAACGAAAGGAACCAGACGCTTCACCCGCGCTTGGTATGCGGCATATTCCCGCGGAAACTCCTGCATCATCAGTCGCTCCTCCTCAATGATTTTCCAGCCAAGACCCGCAGCCAAAACCACAATGGCCAACAGGCCCCGAAGTTCTCCCTGCACAACGGCCGCCGACGCCACAAAAAGCAGCAAGCCCGAATAGATCGGGTGACGTACCCAACGGTAAGGACCAGTCTTAACAAACTCGTGGCCCTCCTTGATGCACACCTCCCCACTCCAGTTCCGGCCAATCGTGTGCCGTGCCCACACGGCCAATGCCAAGCCCGCAACGGAACAAACGCAGCCCGTCACTTCCAAAGGGGCATCTTCTGGAATGACGCGTGTTTCCAGCCAGCCAAGACACACCGGCAAATAGAGCAAGATGTAACTCAGATGGGGAGCCTTTCCCGTAAGAAGACGCGCCAAAGGTCGCTGACGATACACGTCCGTCTTGTTGCCAACCGCTGCGACCGCCCAATAAATCGTTACTGCGATCAAGCAGACAAGTGTGAAAGCCAGATACACCATGATGGTAACAACTTTACACCAAATGGCGCGCGATTCATTACTTTGGCGCCACTGACACCGCCGGCGCAAGACACAAGTCTATGAGAGCGACCCACGAGAGGAGCGGCATGTATGAAGGCACAAACACTTGGACCAAGAATGATGTGGGCGGCAGCCCTGTTTGGCGTTTCCTGCCTGGCGGGCTTCGCCGATGAGACGCGGCCGGACAATTCCGCCCTTGGGACGCGCCTCACGATTCTGACCTACAACACCGATCTCCTGCCCAAAGCCATCGCGCACGGTGGCCAGAACCGGATGCAGGCGATCCGCGCGTTATGGATTATCGAGTTCTTGAAGAGCCAGCCCGTTGACATGGCGTGTCTCAACGAGGTCTTCGACAAGAACCTGGAGCAGGACTTCGAGCAGGGCTTGAAGGACACCTATCCCCACATCATCCCGCCCAAGTACAATCCAGACGGTCAATTCATGAGCAGCGGCGTCATGCTGCTGAGCCGCATTCCCATGCAGTACGTCACGCACATCATTTTCGGGCATTTCGACGGTGTTGACGCCATCGCCGCCAAGGGATGCTGTCTGGTGGAATGCGAGAAGGACGGTGTGCGCTTTCAATTCGCGGGCAC
>CAIXUF010000237.1 GCA_903922535.1 Candidatus Hydrogenedentota bacterium | reverse complement strand
CTCGCCCATCTTGGGCGATTCGCCGAGCAGCCACGACGAAAGATCTTCCTCGTAGGCCATCAGGCCGATTTCGTCGGCCAGATCCAACTGGTACGGGTGGGCGATGCCGGCGATGAAGCGGATCGTGTTGAACCCGCAGGACTTCATGTAGAGCAGGTCTTTGCGCAGCAGGTCGGGTGCGGAATCGGGGGGGAGGACCGCGCCAAAGGGGCAGTGGTTGCCCGTGTGCGAACTCTTGAGGAAGATGCGCTTGCCGTTAAGGTGGAAGTAGCCCTTGTCCACGCGCAGTTCCCGGAACCCGAAGCGGGTGCTGTTTTCGCTGGTGTCCTTGTTCTCTCCGGTAATGACGCGGGTGGTGAGGCGATAGAGACAGGGATCGTCAAGCTGCCAGAGCCGGTGGTTGGCCACGGTCATCTCGCAGGTGACGGGGGCTGTGCCTGCGGGAACTTCATGTTCGAGTGTCAGCGCCGCCACAGACTCGTTGGCGGATGTGGGAACGATGGAAAACTCGATCCGCGCATCCGCAGTGGCGGAACCGGTGTTGGTCAGCGTGGCCTGCACCTTTACCTTGCCCGTTTGCCAGTCGGGGCGCACATAGACATCGTCGATGTGCACCGCAGGCGTCCAGAAGATTTCCACCGGCTCGGTGATGCCGCCGCTGTTGTAGGAACTGCCCACGCCAACGCCCGCCGGAACTTTGTTCCGGTGCGGCGTCTCACCCAGTACGATGCCGTCGATGGGCTCGGCCTTGGGGTTGAGCACGCGCACGGTCAGCCGGTTCGGTCCGTCGGCCTTCAGCGCTTCGGTGATGTCCAGTGTGAACGGTGTTTCGCCGCCCTCATGCCCCCCGACGGGCGTGTCATTGACCCAGACGTCGGCGAGGTAATCCACGGCATGGAAACGAATCAGACAGTGTCCGCCGGTGTGGGGATTCTGCGGCATGGTGAATTCGCGCCCGTACCATGCAACGCCGTGATAGCCCGGCAGCGCCTCTTGGAAGATGCCGGGCACGCGCACGGGCTTCGCGTCCGCAAGCGGCGCTTTCCACCAGCCCTGGTCGCGCCCAACATTGCCCGGGTCTGCCGCGACGGTCCAGCCGCCGCCCTCCAGCGAGAGTACTGTGGTGCCGACGGCCTGTGCCCCGGCGTTTAACATGCCTCCGAGAATCAGTACCACCGAAGTTAGCACGAAAACGACCAGCTTGCGTCCCATGTCCGTATCCTCCACGGTTGTTTAGGTGCTGTTAGCGTAGCAGATTGCGCGGGGGAAAAGTAATGCTTTTCAGAGGGCGTAGGATGAAAGGCGGGAACGTCACTCGTGTCCGAGAAATTCGTCCAGCGTGAGGCCTATTTCGTTGGCGATGGCCCGAATGAGGATGGGGGAGACATCGCGTCCTGCGTGCCACGGCACCGTGGTGCATCCTCCATCGGGATGACGGTACTGTTTGTGCGATCCCCTCTGCCGCACCTCAACGAATCCGAGCAATTCCAAACGGGCCGGCACCTCGCGGGGCTTAAGCGGGGAACATTTGCCCATGGGTCACTTCACCGAGACGGTCTGTGTGCCCACGAAATCGGTTTGCATTTCGGGCTCGCCGTCCTCAAGGAGCAGGGCGATGACCTCTTCCAGATTAGTGTGAAGTTCGTCAAGCGTTGCGCCCTGCGTGTGTGCTCCGGGAAAGCCGGGCACATAACCCACATAGAGCCCCGTGTCGGGGCATTTTTCCACAATGGCTGTGAACGTCTTCATGGCTGTCCTCGGTTCAGGCATACACGGCTTCTTTGTCGATGTGCTTCTTTAGGTATGCGTTCATGCGCTCCCGGTACTGGACAATATCCACTGGTCGCCCGAGGCTTTCCTCCAGTTCCTCTTTTATATGCACCAAGAAGAACAGGTCTGGCAGGGCCATTTTCACCACCACATCGATATCGCTGTCATCCCGAATCTGGTCCCGGGCCGCAGAGCCGAACAGCCCCACCTGGGACACCCCGAAGCGTCTTTCCAGATCGGGCTTCCTCATGCGCAATTCCTCAAGGATTTGTTCTCTCGCAATCGGATGTGTGTTCATGTGCTCTTCATGCCCCCGATTCTTCGGAAGCGGTTTCCATGACTTAGTATACCATCCCAATTCCTGTTATTTGGCCTTCTCCATCACGTCGCTGATCCTGAGCGGGGCGCCGCCCTCGCGCTTGCTTTCGTCGGCGGCCTCCATGAAGGCGAACATGTTGATGGTTTCCTGCGGCTGCACGGGGGCCACGCCGGTCTGGAAGAATTTCATTATTTCGGCCACGAGCGGGGCGTAGTCGCCGCTGTTCTCCTGCTCGGCCACGGCCTTGCTCCCGAACACGATGACCTTGTGCGGGGTGCCGCTGGTGCGGATGCCGTAGAGCGTGCCGGTGCGGCCGTCTTTCCACGTGCCGGTCACGATGTCGGTGTCGGCCGTGGCGGTGCGCACCACCGTCTCGCAACCGGCGCCCATCACGGTGAACAGCGCCTCGGTCGCGTGGACGCCGTACCAGTACAGGTCGGGGTGGTGCGGCTCATAGGTGCACGGGCCGATGGAAATGCAACTGCGCACGTCGCCGATGTCCTGTTTCAACACGTCCAGCAGCGACTTGTAGTAGCGGTAGGAGGAGGCCGTGAAGCACGGCACCTTGGCCTCCGCCGCGAGGCGGAAGATCTCGATGGCGTCATGGAGTGTCCCGGCCACGGGCTTGTCGATAAACACGGGCTTGCCCGCCGCGAACACCGGCTTCACCTGCTCCAAGTGCGGTCGTCCGTCCACGCTTTCCAGCAGGACGGCGTCGACATTCTTGCACAACTCCGGGATGGTGTCATAGATCGTGACACCATATTTATCGACAAGTTCTTTTGTGTACCCGTCCACCCGCGATATGCTCGACTCAATATCGGGACTGCCGCCCTTGAACGCGGCCACGACCTTGCCGCCCGCAACATGCTGCGGGTCGCTGGCATCGATGATGAGATTGGTGAAGGCGGTCACATGGCTTGTGTCGAGGCCGAAGATGCCGATGCGCAGATCGGCG
>CAIXUF010000236.1 GCA_903922535.1 Candidatus Hydrogenedentota bacterium | reverse complement strand
TGATGGACGACGGTCAGATTCTCTTTGCCCGCTGGGAGTACGTGGACCGGAATTTCGGGGACGCGCACGGCCTTTGGACTACCACGCCGGGTGGGGTGAACCATTCCATCTTTTGGGGCAACAACACCGCCGTCCCGGGAGCCGCCTACACGCCCCGGCAAATTCCGGGCACCGAACAGGTCGTCTGCATCTTCGGCCCCCATCACGACCACCTGTGGGGAGCCATGGCGGTTGTCGACCGCCGCCTCGGCATGGACGGGCGCGGCGGAGTCGTCCACACCTGGCCGTCGCAGGCGGCCGACTTTGTTCGGGCGGGCGGGGCCTTCGACTGCGACAACGGCCTCGGCACGAAGTTCAAATACGCGGACCCATACCCGTTAAGCGACAAGTACTTCCTGTGTTCGCGCATGACGGGCCGCGGCTCGGAAATGGGCCTGTTCCTTACAGACATCTTCGGCAACGAGATTCTCCTTCACGTGGAAGGCCGGGGCTGCTACGACGCCATGCCGCTCAAGTCCCGTCCGCGCCCGCCGGTCATTGCCTCACGACGGGACTTCGCCAGTGCCGCGGGCGCTTTCTACGTTCAGGATGTATACCAGGGCACACACATGCAAGGCGTCAACCGGGGTGCAGTCAAGTCGTTGCGGGTGGTGGAGGCCCCGGAAAAGCGGACGTGGTCGCGGGGCAAATGGTTCGGCCAGGGCTATGCCGCCCCAGGCATGAACTGGCACGCGCTCGAAGACAAACGCATCCTGGGCACGGTTCCGGTCGAAGCGGACGGGTCGGTCTATTTCGAGGTGCCGGCGGAGAGGTTCGTCTATTTCCAACTGCTCGATGAACACGGCATGATGGTCCAGTCCATGCGGAGTGGCGCGTTTGTGCAGCCGGGAGAGCGGACCGGGTGCATCGGCTGCCATGACAACCGCCTGTCGGCGCCGCCCGCCGCCCGTGCCGCGGCTCCATTGGCGCTGCAACGCCCCCCCAGCAAACTGACCGCATGGCATGGGGAACCGCGTTCGTTCAGTTTCACCAATGAAGTTCAACCCATATTCGACCGTCACTGCCTGGGTTGCCATGACTTCGGGAAAGAAGGCGCGAAGAAACTGATCCTGGCACCGGACCGGGACCTCACGTTCAATGCCGCGTATATTGAACTCTGGCGCAAACAGTATGTCCACTGCGTTGGCGCAGGTCCCGCGGAAACACAGCCGGCCTACTCATGGGGCTCACACCCAAGCAAGCTGGTGCGGGTGTTGCGCAGGGGCCACCACGAGGCAAAACTCAGCGATGAAGAAATGGACCGGATAATCACCTGGGTGGACATCAATGCGCCCTACTATCCCACCTACAGCTGTGCCTATCCCGAAAGCGTGAGCGGGCGCTGCCCGCTTGACCGGGAGCAACTCGAACAGCTCTGCCAGTTGGTCGGGCCTCCCTTTAGCTGGTCCGGCGAAAGCTCCCCATTCAACGCGTTCGGTTCATGTCCGGGCATTATGGTCAGCTTTGACCGCCCCGAACTCAGCCCGTGCCTGGCCGTTTTCAAAGACAAGGGTGATCCCAGGTACGCACACGCGCTCGCAATCATTGATGCGGGAAAGAGGATGCTTGCCGCGCATCCGGAAGCCGACCGGCCCGGTTTTATGCCCTGTGCTGAAGATCAACGCCGGGAAGAAAAGTACGAGGCGCGCCGCGAAATCGAGCGGTCCAGCCGTGAGGCCATCCGGAATAACACAAAAGTGTTTGACCCGGTGCTTTAGCCGCAGAGGTTGAGTTGGTGATTGGATTCCCGCGTTGGTGCAAGGAGAACCGTTACCCTCCAGGCTGTGGGTCATGGGTTCCGGCAGTTTGCCTTCCGCAGGCCTTCAATCCCCAGTCTGCCTCACCCCCCCCAGACGGATCAAAATGGCTCGTATCCGGCCCATGTTTGCAATTGAAACCATTCGGATGCGTTTTGTTAACGCTCTCATGTCAAATAAGTCACTGCACAACAAGGACTATAGCCCATTCATTGCGGTTCGTGCGCAATGACGGCCTGGTTTGTGCCGTTAACGCCTACAAATCGTCGGCGTCGAGCAGTTCCTCGTAGAACTCGCTGAACGTGTTGCCGTGGACCCCCTTCATGAAGGCCATCGCGGCACGCGGATGCTTGTTCAGAATGCCGGTGATGGCGTAGGGAATCTCGTAGCCCCAGCGCAGTTCTTTCTTCATGTCAATGAAGTGCTTCTGGATCAGGTCAAAAATGGGCCGCACGTCGAACTTGGGGTTCTTCAGA
>CAIXUF010000235.1 GCA_903922535.1 Candidatus Hydrogenedentota bacterium | reverse complement strand
TCCTTGATGCCCTCGGTCACGGGCAGCGTCGTGTCGAGTCCCACGGTGTACTCCAGGTCCGCGGGGAACGACTGCTTGAGCTTGTCCATCACGCCCCGCACACCCTTCGCGGCGTCCAGGGCGTTGGTCCCGGGCAGTTGGTACAGCGCGAGAATGGCCGACGGCTTGCCGTTGACGCGGCCGCGGATGAAATAGTCCTGGGCGCCCAGTTCAATCCGGGCCACGTCCTTGAGCCGCACGAAGGTGCCGTCCCGGTTGGCCCGCAGCACAATCTCGCCGAATTCCTCCGGGGTCGACAGCCGCCCCTGCGCGCGGATGGCATAGGTGAATTCCTGCCCCTCCGGCACCGGTTCGCTGCCGATCTGGCCGGCCGGATTCACGGTGTTCTGTTTCTGGATGGCCTGCATGATTTCCGGAACCGTGATGTCGAGTTTCGCCAGCACGTCGGGGCGCACCCAGCACCGGATCGCGTACTGGCCGGCCCCGAAGACGATGACATTGGCAATACCCTTCACGCGCGTCAACTCGTCCACGAGGTGAATGTTGGCGTAATTGGCGAGGAAGGTGGCGTCATAGGTCTTGTTGGGCGAATACAGGGCCAGCAGCATCAGGGCGGTGCTGCGCGATTTCTGCACCGTCACGCCGAAGGTGCGCACATCCGGCGGCAGTTGCGAATCGGCCTGCGACTCGCGCAACTGGGTGAGCACCTGGTCCGTGTTGGGGTCCGTGTCCACGTCGAAATTCACCGTCAGCCGGAACGTGCCGTTGTTCGGATTCATGGAGTACATGTAATTCATGTTGTCCACGCCGCTCATCTGCTGCTCGATGGGCGTGGCCACAGCCTGCTCCAGCGTCAGCGCGTCGGCCCCGTTGAAGGTCGACTGCACCAGAATCTCGGGCGGCACGATCTTCGGATACTGCGACACCGGCAGCCCCACGATCGTCACCAGCCCGACGATCACCGTGATGATCGCTATCACCATCGCCACAATCGGACGCCGGATAAAGAAACGTGACATGACCGGTTACCTGTTTTCGGCGGGCGGCGTGGTGCCAGCCTTGGGTGCGTCGTTCTTTGTTTCAGCGGCGGCGGCGGGGGTGCCGTTGGCGGGCGGGCTTTCCTGGACCGTGACCGCCATCCCCTGCTTCAGTTTCTGAGTGCCCTCGGCCACAACCCGCTCGCCGGCCCTGAGCCCCTCTTCGATGACGCACATCTTTTCGAAGAACGGGCCCGTCTTGACGGGGCGGAACTCGACCTTGTTGTCGGCGCCCAGCACGGCCACCTGGAAACTGCCCTGGAATTCCGTAATCGCCCGCTGCGGAATGAGCAGCGCGTTCGTCCGCTGCTTTCCAATGCGGACTTTCACAAACTGACCCGGACGCAGAAGATTGTCGGCGTTGGGAAAGAGCACCGCGACGCGGATGGTGCCCGTCTTGGCGTCCACCTGCCGGTCGAATGCGTAGAACTTGCCCTTTTGCGGATACACCGATCCGTCGGCCAGTATCAGTTCATGCTCCTGGGTCTTCAGGTGTTCGAGGGCGGTCTCCGCGGAGGCGAACTGCCGCATGAAGTCAATGTAGTCCTGCTCCTTGGAGGTGAAGTAGACCTTGATCGGGTCCAAAGTCGACACCATGGTCAGCACGCCCCCCTGTGAGGGCCCGACCAGGTCTCCAACCTGCGCCGTGGCGGTCCCGGCGATCCCCGTGATGGGCGAGGTGATCTTCGTGAACCCCAAATCGAGTTGCGCCTTCTCGACGGCCGCCTTGGCGACCGCCACCGCGGCATTGCCGCCTTCCAGCGAGGCCTTGGCCGCGACCACCGCCGCCTGGCCGACCCGCTGCGCGCCCTGCGCGTCGTCAAGGTCCTTCGGACTGGCGGCATGCTCCTCGACAAGCGGCTTGAGGCGGTTGAGATTGGCTTCCGCGACAAACAATGCCGCCTCGCTCTTGGCGATTTGTGCCTTGTCCCCATCGCAGGCGGCTTCAGCCTGCTTCAGCGCCGCCTTCGCCTGGTTCAGGGCGGCCTCCGCCGGCCGCGCGTCAATTTCAAACAGGAGCTGGCCCTTCTGGACCAGGTCGCCCTCCTGGTAGCACTGCTTCAACAGGTACCCCTGGATCTGGGCCCGGATCGTGGCGTTCACAAACCCGTCTGTGGTGGCCACGTAGTCCGAAAAGAGCGGCACATCCTTCTGCACCACCTCGACCACCTGGACCGGCGGCGGCGCGGGGGCGGCCGCGGCCTTCTTTATGGGCGGGCACGCCGGAAAGGCGACGGCTATAACGCCGATGGCCAGCAGAATCAGCGCAAAACGCACTGTTCTGGCGCAGGTTCGAAACAGATTCTCTTGCAGCATGGCTAGTCCTTTTTTCCCGGATATCCGTGTCCGCCCGATACAGGTGCGCACCCAATATGTTCAGGCCTTTTCGTGGGGTGAAAGAATGTCCTTCCCCAACTCGCTGCGACCGGTTCATATTGGGGATTGGACCGACTGAACGCCACGCGCGTTTCAAGGCACTGTCCCGAAAGATTGTCCTGATTTTGCCCTCGGATATTATCGCGCACGGGACTCCGAAGATTCAATTTCAGCCGGTCAACCGGCCGTGCCCCCGCAGGGTCAGGCCCCCCTCTTGGAGGTCAGGCTGAAACTGATGCCAAAGACCGTGCCGATTTGTCCCAGCAGGCCCACAACCGCGGTCAACAGGGTGATTGCCGCCGTGACGGTAGCGACCGCGTCGCTGGCGAAAGCGGGTCTTTCCCCCGATATGGTCTTGAAGTGCCGCATGCGCATCATTCCTTTCCGCCGTTCTTGGCCGTCTGCACCGGGGCGGTGTTCCCCGGACCCGCATCAGGTGGTTGGTCTGACGTGGGCGGCACCGCCTCCCATCCGCCGCCAAGCGCCTTGATGAGCAGCACCGAAGACACCATTCGCCCGTTGAGGATTTGCACCGCCGACAACTCGCTGGAGAGCGAGGTCTGTTCCGCGTTGATCACCTGCAGGTAGTTCACCAGCCCGTTCCGGTATTGGTCGTGCGTGAGCTGCAAATACTGATGCGCCGCGTCCACCGCTTTCTGCTGCGCCCCGGCCTCGTCGGCCCGCGTGTGCAGGTCGGTCAGGGCGTTCTCCACGTCGTTGTACGCGCCCAGCACGGCATTGCGGTAGTTGGCCTCCAATTCCTCATACCGCGCCTTGGCCTGCCGCAGGCTCGCCTTGAGCTGGCCGCCCTGGAATATCGGAAGGGTGACGCTGGGTCCCAGCGAAAGGATTCGGTTTTGCCAGTCGAATATGTGCTGGGTGTCGGTGGTTTGGAAACCCGCGGCACCGGTCAGCTTCACCACGGGAAAGAAATTGGCCTCGGCCACGCCCACCTGCGCGCAGGCGGCGGCGAGATTCTGTTCCGCCTCGGCCACGTCGGGCCGCCGCTTGAGCAGGTCCGACGGCAGGCCCGCCGGGATTGCCGGCGGCGTGGCGTCGAGCGGGTGCGCGCTCAACGAGAACTCGGACGGCGCCTTCCCCAGCAGGATGGCTATCGCGTGTTCAAGGTCCGCCCGCTGCCTTCGTGCCTCCCCGATCTGCACCTTTGTCGATTCAAGCTGCACCCGGGCCTGGTAGACGTTTGTTTCGCTGACCATGCCGGCGTTGAACTGCTGCTGCGTCAGGTCCACCTGTTCCTGGTACAGGGCCAGGTTCTGGTCGAGGATCGCGGCCTGCGCGTCGAACGCGCGGAGATTGAAATAGTCCTGCGCCACATCGGCGAGAATAGTTTGGCGGACAAGCTCCAAATCACACAAGGAGGCCTGTGTCTGCGCCTTGGCCGCCTCATAAGAGCGGCTGACACGCCCCCAGAAGTCGATTTCGTAGGAAAGGTCAAAGGGAATCTGCGTCAACGTGCTCGTCGTCGCGCCGGTTGCGGCACTTGCGGTCTGTGTGCCGCCGCCGGTCGTTGAACCCGTGGTCGAGCCCGTGGTCGAACCTGTCGTCGTGCCGTTCAAAAGCGCCCCGGTTTGCCCGATGAATCGAGACACGCCGTTGACCAGCGTGGTCGCTTCTGCAAGTTTTGCCGCCTCCGAGGTTTTCGGCGCGCTGACGCCGGGCCGGCGCGAGCGGATCATCGAGGGGTTCATGGTGACCACGGGGAAGAACTGGCTTCTGACGGAGGCGGCGGAGGCGCGCGCCTGGGCCACGCGCGCCATCGCGGCCTTCAGATTCTGGTTGGCCGAAAGCGCCTCGTCAGCGAGGGCGCTGAGGTCGGGATCGTTGTAGAGCCTCCACCAATCCAGACTCAGTCCCGACGGGGCTGCTTCCTTGTCTGCGGCGCTCCTGTACGCCGCCGGTGCGCCGAGTTCGGGGCGCGCATAGTCCTTTCCGGACTTGCAGGACACCACCAGCGCGCCCACCAGCAGCAGCCCGGCGCGCATCCAAACCTTGCCGTCGGCGCGAAGTACCCAATCCACGCAAGTGTTCATTCTTGAACGGCCTCCAAGTGTGATTCCCTGCGGCCGCCGACAAGTCTTCTGCGGGTCCACAGCCGGAATCGGTCCATGTACAGGTAAATGACGGGCGTTGTGAACAGCGTCATGGCCTGGCTAAAAATGAGCCCGCCCACGATCGCAATGCCCAGCGGCCGGCGCAGTTCCGAGCCGACACCGCCCATCAGCGCCAGCGGCAGCCCGCCCAGCATGGCCGCCATGGTCGTCATGGTAATCGGACGGAACCGGAGCATGCACGCCTGGAAGATGGCCTCCTTGGGCGTTTTGCCGTCCCGCCGCTCCGCTTCGAGGGCGAAGTCGATCATCAGGATCGCGTTCTTCTTGACGATGCCGATCAGCAGGATGATGCCGATCAGGGCGATCAGGCTCAGCGACGTGCCGCAAAGCATGAGCGCCAGAAGCGCCCCCACACCCGCCGATGGAAGCGTCGACAGGATCGTGACCGGGTGAATAAGGCTCTCGTAAAGCATCCCCAGCACGATGTAGACCGCGAGCAGCGCCGCAAGAATCAGGTAGGGCTCATTGGCGATGGAGTCCTGGTAGGCCTGCGCCGTGCCGGCGAACTTGCCGTGAATGGTCACAGGCAGCCCCATGTCGTGCCCCGCCTTCTGGATTACCTCCACGGCGGTGCCGAGCGACATGCCCGGCCGAAGGTTGAACGAGAACGTGATGGAGGGGAACTGGCTTTGATGGTTCACGGTCAGCGCGGTCGCATCCCGGGTGAAATGCGTGAACGCGCTCAGGGGCACGGGCTTCTTGCCGCCCGCCGTCGTGCCCGTGAACGCATAGATCTGTTTCAGGCCGCCGGGGTCCTGCGTGTATTGCGGATCAACCTCCATGATCACATGGTACTGGTTGAGCTGCGAGTACATCGTCGAGACCTGCCGCTGGCCGAATGCGTCATACAGGGCATCGTCGATGGCCTGGGGCGTCAGGCCCAGTTTGGAGGCCGTGTCGCGGTCGATGGCCAGGTTCGCCTCAAGGCCGTGGTTCTGCTGGTCGTTGCTCACGTCGGTGAGGCCGTCCAGTGTCTTCATCTTGTCAAGGACCTTCGGCGCCCACGCGGTGAGTTCCTCCAGGTCGTCGCCCTGCAGCGTGTACTGGTACTGCGCGTTGGACATGCGGCCGCCGACGCGCAGGTCCTGCTGCGCCTGGAAGAACAGGGTCGCGCCCGGAATGTGGGCCAGCTTGCCGCGCAGACGGCCGATCACCTGGTCGGCGCTGAGCTTGCGCTCCCCCAGCGGCTTAAGCACGACGAACATCGAGCCGATATTGCTCGTTCCGCCCCCGCCGACGAAGGCCACGACGCCGTCGACGGCGGGGTCGGCGCTGGTGGCCTCGGCAAACTGGTTCAGCAGCTTTTTCATGGCCTGCGACGAGGTGCCCTGGTCGGCCTGGATCCGGCCGGACAGGCGGCCCACATCCTGCTGCGGGAACAGTTCCTTCGGAACGGCCGTGTACAGATAGACGTTCAGGCAAACCGTGATGATGGTGGCGATGATGGTGAGCAGCGGATGCCGCAGCACCCACGTCAGGATCGTCTCGTACACGCTGAGTATCCGATCAAAACCCCATTCAAACAGTCGGTACAGGCGGCCGTGATCCTCGGGGCGCCGGTGCCGCAGCAGGACGGCGCACATCATGGGCGTCGTGGTCAGCGACACCACGAGCGATATCCCGATCGCCACGGACAGCACGACCGCGAACTCGCGGAACAGCCGCCCCACCAGCCCGCCCATCAGCAGTATGGGAATGAACACCGCCACGAGCGAGGTGCTCATGGACACGACCGTGAAACCTATCTCTTTCGCGCCGCGCAGGGCGGATTGCAGCGGCGTCATCCCCTGTTCGATATAACGGGTGATGTTCTCGATCACCACAATGGCGTCGTCCACGACAAACCCCGTGGCAATCGTCAGCGCCATCAGCGAAAGGTTGTCGATGCTGTATCCCGCCAGGTACATGACGCCCAGGGTGCCAATCAGCGAGACCGGCACGGCAACGCTCGGGATCAGCGTCGTCCGCAGGTCGCGCAGGAAAACGAACACGACCAGAATGACCAGAATGACGGAGATCATCAGGGTCAGGCTGATGTCATGAACGGAGGCGCGGATCGTCGTGGTGCGGTCCATCATCATCGCGAGTTTCATTGCCGGCGGGATGGACGCCTGAAGCTGCGGCATCAGGGCGCGGATGCGGTCCACCGTGTCGATGATGTTTGCGCCCGGCTGGCAGAAGACGATGATGGCCACCGCCGGCTTGCCGTTGGACAGACCGCCCGTGCGCGTGTCTTCCACCGAATCGGTGACATTGGCAATGTCCGCCAGGCGCACCGCCGAACCCCGGCTGTAGGCGACGATCAATGGCCGGTACTGTTCGGCCTTGAGCAGTTGGTCGCTCGTGTTCAGTGCCCACGTGTGCTCATCGTCTGAAACCTGGCCCTTGGGGGAGTTGGCATTGGCCCGGCCCAGAAACGTGCGGAGGTCTGACATGGCGAGCCCAAGGTTGTTCAGCGATGTGGGATTGACGTCGACGCGCACGGCGGGCAGCGCACCGCCGCCGACGGTCACCTGCCCCACCCCCTCGACCTGGGAAATCTTCTGCTGGAGTATGGTCGATGCGGCGTCGTACATCCTGCCCCGGTCGTAGATGTCCGAGGTCACGGAAAGGATCAGCACCGGCGCGTCGGCCGGGTTGACCTTGCGGTAGGTCGGCTTGCCCGGCATGTAGGAGGGCAACTGTCCCGACGCCGCGTTGATGGCCGCCTGCACGTCGCGCGCCGCCGCGTCGATGTCGCGGTTCAGGTCGAACTGCAGGACGATGTTCGTGGAGCCCAGACCGCTGCTGGAGGTCATCTCGCTCACGCCGGCGATGCGCCCGAACTGGCGCTCCAGCGGCGTGGCCACGGCCGACGCCATCGTTTCAGGGCTTGCCCCCGGCAGCCCCGCGGAGACGCTGATCGTCGGGAACTGGACCTGCGGCAGGGGCGACACCGGCAGAAAGAAATACGCCAGCGACCCCGCCAGGGCCACGGCGATGGTCAGCAGTGTCGTGCCGACCGGCCGGTGAATGAAGGGCGTCGAAAGGCTCATGGCGCCTCGGCGGATTCGGAAGGCTGCGCCGGCGCCTGGGGGCGCAGGTATTTGGCGACACGGTCAAACGCCAGGTAGATCACCGGCGTCGTGTACAGCGTGAGCGCCTGGCTGAAGAGCAGGCC
>CAIXUF010000234.1 GCA_903922535.1 Candidatus Hydrogenedentota bacterium | reverse complement strand
CGGGATCGTCGCGCGCGATGAGCACGAAGTCGGTGTCGTTGAACTGGGGCATTTCACCGCGGTTGATGCGGTGCGCGTTTTCGATGATGCCGCTGCCGTCGGCCTGGCGGAACACGGTGTCGAGCCGGACCACGGGCACGAGTCCGCAGGCGATCACGTCGAAGAGCACGTTTCCCGGCCCCACGGAGGGAAGCTGGTCCACGTCGCCCACGAGCAGCAGCCGCGCGAAGGAGGGGATGGCGGCGAGCAGGCTGTTCATGAGCTGCGCGTCAATCATCGACGCCTCGTCGACCACCACCATGTCGGTGTCGAGCGGATTGTTCCCGTCGCGCTGGAACGTGCCCGTCTTGGGGCTGTACTCCAGCATGCGGTGGAGCGTGCGGGCGTCGCGGCCCGTGGCCGCCTCCATGCGCTTGGCCGCGCGGCCCGTGGGCGCGGCGAGCACGAAGGACAACCCCTTCTTTTCCAAAATGGCGAGCAGGCTGTTGAGCACGGTCGTCTTGCCCGTGCCGGGGCCGCCGGTGATGACGAGCACCTTGGTCTCGACGCCCTTCCGGATGGCCTCGCGCTGGCCCGGCGACAGTTCGATGCCCTTGAGCTTCTCCACCCACTGCAGCGCCTTCTCCACCTGGATCGGCACGGGCTCGCAGGGTGTGCGCAGGAGCCGCTTGAACCCGTCGGCGCAGCCGCGCTCCGCGGCGTGCATGAGCGACACAAAACAGGCGTCGCCCTCGACAATCATGCGTTCCGTCGCGACCAGCCGGGTGATGCCGTCGTCCAGCAGGGCGGGAGCGACGTTGAGCAGGCGCGCCGCCTCCTCCGCCAGTTTGGCGCGTTCGAGAAACATGTGCCCCTCGCCGCCCGCGGCGTTGAGCGTGTGCAGCAGCCCCGCCTCGACGCGGGCGGGCGCGTCCGCCGCAATGCCAATCTGGCGCGCAATGCGGTCCGCCGACTGGAAGCCAATGCCGGTGATGTCCTCGGCAAGCCGGTAGGGATTGTCGCGCACGACGGACGCGGCGCGGCCGCCGTACTCCTTGAATATCTTGACCGCCTGGCCCGGCGTGACACCGCAGCCCTGCAAAAAGAGCATGACCGAATGCACCGCCCGGCGCTCGTTCCAGGCATCCTGAATTTGCCTTGCCCGCTTTGGGCCGATGCCCGGCACGGCGCGCAGCCGTTCCGGCTGGCGGTCGATGACGACCAGCGTCTCCCCGCCAAAGGCCTGCACCAGCCGCTTGGCGTACTCGCGGCCGATGCCGGGGATCAGCCCGGCGCCCAGATAGGCCTCGATGGTCTCCACCGTGCTCGGCAGAATCGTCTCGCACAGGCTGACGCGGATTTGCGGGCCAAAACGCCGATCCTCCACCCAGCGCCCCGTGACACGCACCGTCTCGCCCGGCGACACCGCCAGCAGGCTCCCCACAAAGGTCACCAGGTCGGGATGCCCCTTCACGGTCATCCGCGCAACCACATAGCCGTTTTCGGGGTTTTCGTAAACGATGCGCGCGACGACCCCCTCGACTTCCACCTCGGCTTCAACGTCCAACTGGTTCGGGTCGTCCGGCACATGCGGCGGCGGACTGGGCCGGTGGCCGGGGGGGAAGTGCAGTTGCGCCATCAGAGCGGCTCGCCGCCGAACCGGCGCACATGGATGACATCCGTCGTGGCGCGCGGTCCCATCGACGCCAGAAACAGCGCCACATGCGCGATGTCCTCCGGCGTCATCCAGTCCGTCTTGTCCCGATCGGGCATTTCCTCCTCCGACAGGCGCGTCGTCACGCCGCCGGGACACAGCGCATGCACGGCAATATTATACGGACGCAGTTCCAGCGCCAGCGTCTTGCTCAGGCCGTTTAGCCCGTGCTTCGATGCGCAATAGGCGCTCTGCCGGTCAATCCCCTTCAGCCCGGACACGCTCGACACATTGATGATCCGGCCCGACTTGCGCGCCATCATGCCCGGCAGAAACGCCTTGATGCAGCGAAACGCCCCGGTCAGGTTCACGTCAATGGTTCGGGTGAACTCCTCGTCCGTCAATTCCACAAAGGGCCTGAATTTGCCGTAGCCCGCATTGTTTACGAGAATGTCAACAGGGCCAAACTCGTCAAGCACAAGCTGTGCCATGACGGTCACCGACGCCGGATCGGCCACATCGCAGCGCACCGCAATGACCCGGCGGCCGGTCTCCGCCACGAGGCGGCGCGTTTCTTCAATCTCCCCCTCCGAACGCGCCACAACGGCAACATCGCATCCCTCGCGGGCAAACGCCAGCGCGATCGCGCGACCGATGCCGCGGCCCGCACCGGTAACGACCGCCGTCTTTCCTTCAAGCAGCATAACGTGAAAAACCTCCTCAGCAACTGCGTCAACCTTGAGACATGCTACACGGAGCAGCGGAACAAGACAACCTCCTTGGCTGTGTTCTATGGACAAAACATCAAAATCAACCGGCCCGCAAATGATAAATGCAATAAAAACCGGCGCGATTTGCGACTTGACGCACGAATTCCGGTCAAGAGTCCAGAATAACGGTTGCGCACGGGGGCGATCACGTCTATAATTGTTTACAAAGATGTGTGCATTAATAATTTGCAGCCGTTGGGTATTAAGCAGCATCAGCAGCTTTCTCATGATGGTCCGGAGAATTACTGTCTCATGGAAACCAGCACCGGTGAACTTGTCGGGGATCTTCTGCGCAAAGCCCAGGCGTTTGACGCATGGCACGAGGAAGCGGCAACCCGGCTTCAGCGGCAGGCGTCGCGCCTGCACGAGCAGGCCGGGCGGCTGATACAGGTCCAGGCCGGGGTTGCCGCCGAATTGGCGCGGCAGGGCGAACAACTCGCCGAAGAGACCGCTGTCAGGAAAGAACTCCTCGCCGAGGCGGATGCGTTGCGCGCAACGCTGGCGGAATTGGAGGCGCTGCCGGAAAAGCTGAAGGAGCGCGACGCACACCTCGCCGAACTGGAGATCGCGGCGGGACTGGTGGACGGACTGCGGGGGCGTATCGCCGAACTGGAACTGGCCGAGAGCCGACTTGCCGAGGCCCTCGAACGGGCGGACAAACTCGACGCCGCGGAATCCGCCCTGGCTGAAAAAGACCGGCGCATTGCGGCGCTGGAGTCCGTGGAGGCGCAATTGAAGGAGGCGCTGGAGCGCGCGGCACAACTCGGCGCAGCACAGGCCGCTCTGGCGGAAAAGGATTTGCGCATTGCAGAACTTGAATTTGTCGAGGCGCAATTGGAGGAGGCGCTGGGGCGCGCCGCCCAACTGGATGCCACACAGGCCGCTTTGGCGGAAAAGGATCAGCGCATCGCGGCGCTGGAATCCGTCGAAACGCAGTTGAGGGACGCCCTGGAACGTGCAGCCCTGCTGGATGCGGCAGAGGCCGCGCTGGCGGAAAGAGATCGCCTGATCCTGGAATACTCCGAGAGGATGGACCGCCTCGCGGCGGAAGCCGACGCGCACCATGGGCGGGCAGAAGCGGCCGAAGAGGAGCGCAGCGGGGCTGAACTGGAAAAGAAGATGCTTCTCAGCCAGATTGAAGGACTTGAAATGAAGGTCTCGGAGGCCGCCGGACTCAGGGCGCGCATCGCCAAGCTTGAGACTGAACTGGAGGGGGAACGCGCGCGCGCCCTGCGCACCCTGGGCATCCGGGCCCAGACGAACGAAACGGCGGAACGGCGCGCGAAGCCTGTCGGGGACTCCTTCCTCGAAGGTCCAATTCCGATGTCCCCGCCGGTGCCGCAACGGGAAAAGGCGCAAGCCCAGCACGATGTGGCGCCAGTGGTCAGCAGCACCCGCGGCCGCAAGCCGCGCCGCCAGATGGGCGAGATCCTGGTGGAGGCGGAGATCATGACGCAGGAACAGTTTGACGAGTCAATTCGCATGCAGGCGGCTGATCCGCACAAGCGGATCGGCCAGATTGTCGTCGAACTCGGCTATGCCACCGAGGAGGTGATTGCCGCCACGCTTGCCGCGCAGTTGCACATGCGCTTCGCGGAGGACATCGAGCGCGAAATGACCGCCGAGGCCATGCGCATGGTGCCCCAAAACATGGCCATCAACCACCGCTGCGTGCCGCTGGCCTATGACGGCGGCCAGTTGACGGTGGCCATGGTCAACCCCCTTGACCTGATTGCCATCGAAGACCTGCAGCACGCGACTGGCGCGTACATCGAGGTCGTGGTCGCCACACCCAGAGCCATAGAACGCGTTATCGACAAATACTACATGAAGGCCAGTGTGAAGTAGCCGCCAAGGCATTCCACCCGTGCCGGGTGCTGTCCCCGTGCCGCGCCGTTACCGGACGGCGCCTCTCCGGCGCCGTGAATGCGCGGCAAACGCCGCCATGAGCAACCCCGCAGCCACAATCGAACCCCAGCCCCAGACGGGCACTTTGGGCGCGACGGTGATTCTGACGGCATAGTCGGTCTTTGCGCTGCCATAAGCGCAACGGTAGGTGCCCGAGTCTTCCAGTTGCAGATTCACTATGGACAGCCGCTGGCAGTGCACGCCGGCATACCGGCCCTCATCCAGGGGACCGGCGCCGTCTTTCGACCAGGAAAACGCGATGGCAAATGGAAACGCGCCGGGCACGGCCAGGCACGCCTTGCCGCCGACTTCGTACAGGGAATCGCTGGTGGGTGCGCAGGTGGGACATTCGGGACAGTCGGGGCAGATGCCGGGGTTGAGCGCCGCCACCACATAGTCGATGGAGGCGTTGCTCTTCCCGGGAAGCACGCAGCAACGCGGCAAGAAGTAGGTGTATTCTTGCCTGTTTGTATACCCGTCACCGTCCGCGTCGCCATCGGCCGACAGCGCCGACAGCACCATGAAATCCCCTTTGTCCAGCACGGGATGGGCAAATCCGCTGCCGATGTTCTCGATTAGCGCATCGTTCAGCAGGGAGAACAACCCGGCGACAAACCCGAAGGAACCCGTTCCACTTGCCGTCCTGTATGCGGAGGAGGTCAATTCCCCATCGCCCAGCGTGACATAGGCGGTCAGTATTTCCATAAGCCCCGGGACCATGGGCACCAAAGCGGGTGCCAGGGTCGTCCCCACGTTCCAATTCAACAGCCGATCGTAGTTGTGCTGCCATGCGGCCCGCACCTGCGCGTGGGTCAGCACGCCGTTGTCAAAATCCGGGACCAGGAGGATATGGGCCAGCAGTCCGAGTTCATTGGCGCCGTCGAGCATCTGGTTGCCCTGCACGTTCACGATGTAGTTGGCCGAGTTGGTCAGGTCCACCGTGAAGGGGCCGTTGAGATCCGCCGTGTCCGGGGACAGCAGCGCAATCAGGCTGCGGTACTGCGCGCCCACCGCGCCCAGCAAAGGACTGTTCGACACGCCGTACAGGAGTGCGCAGAAATCGAGCGGCTGCTCCTGTTCCCCTTCGTTCTCGCCCTCTCCCTCAGTGGACGGGCAGTTCAGCACGGCCATGTGTCCGGCCATTTCACCGGCTATGCGGGTCAGTTCCGCTTTGTATCCCCCCGTAGTGCACAGTTCCACGGCCCGATCGAAATAGGTGGCCGCCGTGGCCGTGTCCACTTTCAGGTAGGCGGCCAGTATGGGCAGCATCGACGCCCGCGTCGAGGCTGTGTCACCCTTCAATTCCTGCCCATAGGCGTGCGTCGCCTGGATGTAGGCCCGGAAGGCGTTGCGGATGAGCGTCTCGGCCTGGGCCGCAGTTAATCCCGGCGTGCACGCCGCCAGTTCGGCGGCAAAGGCATCCACGCCGGCCTGCTCGTTTTGTGCGCCCGAAGCGGCGGCGCTCTGTTCGATGAGCGTGCCCAGCGCGGGCCCGTAATCCACGCGCACGAGATAGTCCATGGCGGCCTCAAACAGGTCCTCGCCGCGCGGCACCGGGATGCTGAACTCCTGGCTCAACTGCCGGATAATGATGACCGAGAAGATCTCCTCGGGTTGTGCGGCATAGATCATGTGCGCGTAATGGTCGCCGCCCCAGGTGCCGTTGTGGGCGGAAAAGCCCCCGGCAAAACAGGACGGCGCCAGCCGGTCAAACTCAAAATGGGTCATGCTGTTCAGCGTGGCCGCCGCCGTGGGATTCTCCCCCTTGGCCATCGGCGCGAAATCGGGCGCCATGGCGCCCCACACGATGTCCGCGTTGGTGCTTCCCGTGACATGAATCGCGAGGTAGGCGTGCGTGGCCGGCCCAAAGGCCTGCGCCCATCCGCAAACAAGCGCGCCGACAAAAAACGTTGTGGCAAATGCCCGCATGGCCCGGCCTTCTGGTCTCACCCGTCGTCATGTTGCCCGCACAGACTGTGTGCAGGAATTGAACCGCGCTGCCCGGCGCGGGGTTATCGCCCGTTTGCGCTCTGGGGGATCTCGTTGGGCACAGCCAGGGTAAACCATGCCAGGAAGATGAACAGCGTGTAGATGACGATGTTCTCCCAAAGCGGGAAGGCCCAGATCGTGTTCAGCGACTCGCCCCAGGAACTGCCGATGTGGGTACCCGCAGCGGCCGCAGCCTTCTTCATGCCCTCATAGCGGATGCCCCAGATCACCTGGTCGCACACCGCCACGCCCGTCACTGCCAGCCAGAACAGGTACGGCCATACAAGGTGCCCGTGGTCAAAGTGTCCCGGACGGCCGCGCAACGCGCACGCAATGCGGTCCCACAGCAGCATCCCGCCATACCACAGCAGACCCAGCGTGTACCCGGCGGCCACCAGCACGGCCGCCTTCTCATGAATGTGCGTCCATTCCAGCCTGCCGATGACCTGGCCGCGCGCGTCGGGAAAGCACGCCACGCCCAGTGTGCCGATGCATCCCACCACAAGCAGGAACGCCCCCACATGCGCCCCCCAGCGTGAAATCAGCGCGAACCGCCGGTGGTGGTAAAACACCAGCGGCAGGGACGCCATGGACCAGAACGCCATGGCCATGG
>CAIXUF010000233.1 GCA_903922535.1 Candidatus Hydrogenedentota bacterium | reverse complement strand
GCCACCGCGGAACGGCTGTCTCAGCGCATGAAAAGCCGCCCGAGCACACCGGCGGCGGCACCAGACGTGGGCACGGCGCCTGCGGCGTGCTGACTCGGGCCCTTCACGCGCCCCAGTTGTAGGCGCCGACGTCAGGAGGCAAAGAGGCTGTCAGACCGCAGGAAACCACCGCCTCACGTCGGCGCCTACAAAGCGTGGAAAACCGTTAAGAGCCGAGTTAATCGGAACCGCCGGAGCGTCTGAAGGAGAGTTGACAGGATTCAGGAAACGGATAGTCTGTGGGGAACAAGACCGCTTTAGTCCTGTTTCATGCAAATCACACGCGCAGGCGAATATGCAGTCCTCGGACTGCTGGCATTGGCGGGCCGCGAGGCCGGCCAGGTGGTGATGCTTGAGGAACTCTGCCGAGGCGAAGGCATTCCCAAGAGCTTCCTGGCCAAGATTTTTCAGAGCTTGGTTCGGGCCGGGTTGGTTCGCTCGGTTCGGGGGGTAGGGGGCGGTTTTGTGCTGGCCAGAACGCCGGGCGCCATCTCGGTCTTGCAAATTATTGAGGCGGTGGAAGGGCCGATCACGTTGCAGCGGTGCCAGGCCCCAGAGCACGAGGAGGGATGCGTCCGTTCCAACGGGTGCCCGTTGTGTGGTTTATTTGGCGAGGCTCAGCACCGGGTGCGGGGGTTGTTCTCACAAACCACGCTGGCCAGCCTGCTGGCAAAACAAACCGCGCTGGCCTCGCTTGGCGCACAAGGCGTCCCGATCCTCTTCAAGAGTGAGGCGCCCAAGCCGGAGACCCTTTTGGCAAACTGAGTGTAACACCATCGGAGCAAAACGAATATGGCTGAGAATCCAACGTTGTATAACCAAACCGTGATGGACCACTTCATGAACCCGCGGAATATGGGGGATGTGAAGGATGCCGACGGCGTCGGGGAGGTAGGGGCGGCGGCGTGTGGGGACATCATGAAAATCAGCCTGAAGATCAAGGACGGCGTGATCGAAGACGCGCGGTTCAAGACCTTCGGGTGCGGGTCGGCCATTGCCAGTTCGAGCATGGCCACGGAACTCATCAAAGGGCGCAAGATTGAAGACGTGCTGACGTTTTCGAACCAAGAAGTGGTGACTGCGCTGGGGGGGTTGCCGCCGGTGAAGATTCACTGTTCGGTGCTAGCCGAGGAAGCGCTCCACGCCGCGTTGGAAGATTACCTGAAGAAGCATCCGGAGATGGCGGCGCGGGTCGAGGCGAAGAAACAAGCCCTGGCCGCAGGCGTTTCCTGAGGTATGCGCCAGGTTTTTCTCGATCATCAGTCCTCCACCCCGGTGCTACCAGAGGTGTTCGAGGCGATGAAGCCGTATTTCACGGAACACTTCGGGAACCCATCCTCGCTGCACCACTACGGGCTGCGGGTGCGGGATGCCTTGAACAAGGCGCGGGAGCAGATCGCGGCGTTCCTCAACGCCGAATCACCGGAAGAGATCTTCTTCACCTCGGACGGGACGGAATCCGCGAATCTGGCGATCAAAGGGGTGGCCTACGCCAACCAACGGCGCGGCAATCACATGGTGGTGAGCGAGATTGAGCATCCGGCGGTGCTCCAATCGCTGGAGTTCCTCGAGAAGCAGGGCTTTACCTGCACTCGGGTGAAGGTGGACCGGGAAGGTTATCTAGATCCGGCCGCTGTGAGGGCCGCGCTGACGGACAAGACCATCTTGATCGCCGTGCAATACGCCAACCACGACATCGGGACGATTGAACCGGTGCGGGAGATTGGCCAGATTGCGGCCGAAAAGGGCATCGCGTTTTACGTAGATGCCGAAGCCAGCGCAGGCTGGCTGCCGATAGATGCGCAACATTTCGGAGCGAACCTGCTCTCGCTGTCAGCGCACCGATTCTACGGGCCGAAAGGCGCCGGCATCCTTTATCGAAACAAGCGCGCCCGCCTGGTCAGCATTCTGCACGGGGGCGTGCAGGAAGGGGGACGCCGAGCGGGAGTGGAGAATGTGCCTGCGATTGTGGGAGCGGGAGTGGCGGCTGAGATCGCCGCAAGGGAACTGCCGCAACGTTCGGCGCAGGTAGCCCGCCTGCAGCAGCGACTCTGGGAGGGCCTCAAGGGCCACGTGCCCTACGTGAAGCTGAATGGTCCGGAACCCGGGCCGAAGCGGGTTCCGACCAACCTG
>CAIXUF010000232.1 GCA_903922535.1 Candidatus Hydrogenedentota bacterium | reverse complement strand
GCCTAGGCTTGGGCATTTCTCGATCCGCACTGATGGTGTGTCCCTTGGTACTCTTGGTACTCCTCGTCCACCGACCACCTCGCCATGCCCGACCACAGGGGAGAAGGTGGGATGCACCACGGATGTCGCCGAGGAGGCGCAGATGAACGCCGATGGGGTTAGGGCCGAAGAGGGTCTGTCCCTCGCGCCCTATCCTTCCTCTCCTCGCGGCAGTCGGTCACGGCCGATATTCCGGCGGCGAGTCCGTCTTGTTTTGTGGGGCTGAGTCTGCAATAGTCGGAACAGTTCTGCAAGGAGGTAGAATGCCGCAAGGTGCTCCCACGCCGCAACATGGGCCGTTGGTCTCGCTGACCCTCCAAGAGTTGAAGTCCCACCTCTGGAACTGCGCGGAAATCCTGCGCGGCAGCGCCGTGGACCGGACGGACTGGAAGGCGTACATCCTGCCCCTGCTGTTCTTCAAGCGCATCTGCGACGTGTGGGACGAGGAGACGGCGGAGGCTGCCGAGACCTTCGGGGATGTGGATCCCGTCGATTTTCCCGAGGTTCACCGGTTCAGCGTGCCCGAGGGGTGTCACTGGCGCGATGTGCGCGAGTCGCCGGCGAACATCGGCGCGGCCCTCTCCCGCGCCATGCGAGAGATTGAGCGCGCGAACCCCGATACCCTGTACCGCGTGTTCGGCGCGGCCGACTGGGGCAACCGCGATATGCTGACGGACGGCATCCTGAAGGACCTGATCGAAGGGCTCTCGGAGGTCGGGCTGGGTAACGCGGCGGTGGGGTCCGACATCCTCGGGGATGCCTACGAGTACCTGATTGGAAGATTCGCCGATGTGACCAAACGCAAGAAGGCCGGGGAGTTCTACACGCCGCGCAGCGTCGTGCGCATGATGGTGGACATTCTCGACCCGAAACCGGGCGACAGCATCTATGATCCGGCCTGCGGCACGGGCGGTATGCTGCTAGGGGCCATCGAGCACGTGAAGCAGGGCGGTGGCGACCCGCGCACGTTCTTCGGTAAGATCCACGGACAGGAAAAGAACCTGACGACCGCGGCCATTGCCCGCATGAACCTGGTGTTGCACGGGATCGAGGATTTCAAGATCGTGCGCGAGGACACGCTGCGCAGTCCGGCATTCACCGACTCCAGCACGGGCGGTCTGGCGACGTTCGACTGCGTGATTGCCAATCCCCCTTTCTCGCTCAAGGAGTGGGGCCGCGAACTCTGGGAAACTGACCCTTGGGGCCGTGCCGCCTTCGGCCTCCCGCCCGACAGCTACGGCGACTATGCCTGGGTGCAGCACATGGTCGCCTCCATGGCGGCCCGAACCGGCCGCATGGCCGTGGTGCTGCCGCAGGGGGCGCTGTTCCGCAAGGGCGCGGAGGGCGAAATCCGGCGGCAACTATTGGAACGCGACCTGATCGAGGCGGTGATTGGACTGGCGCCGAATGTCTTCTATGGGACCGGGCTGGCGCCAGCCGTCGTGGTGCTACGTCGCACGAAGCCGGCCGCCCGCAAGGGCAAGGTGCTGATCGTGGACGCTTCCAGCCTGGTGCGTGAAGGCCGGGCCCAGAACTACCTGGAGCCGGAGCATGCCG
>CAIXUF010000231.1 GCA_903922535.1 Candidatus Hydrogenedentota bacterium | reverse complement strand
GAAGCCTCAACTTTCTGATGCACTATCCCTACGGCTGCGTCGAGCAGACCACGTCGTCGGTGATGCCGCTGTACCTGATCCAGAAAAGCCCCGAACGGCTGCTGGGACTCAAGGACCTGCCGGAAAACGTGGACGCGGCAAAGATGGTGGGCGGATACATTCAGGCGGGTGTGTCGCGGCTGTTCTCGATGCAGACGGCCAATGGCGGCCTGTCCTACTGGCCGGGTGGCACCGATGCCTATCCCTATGGCTCCGTCTATGCCGCGCATTTCCTCACACTGGTCTTCAAGGACAACGCCGCGGCCGTGCCGGAGAAGCCCTTCCGTTCCCTGCAGGACTACCTGCGGAAGATCATGCGCGGCGGCACGAACACGTCGCGCGACGAGAGCAGTTCGGATCTGTACACCCGCGCCTACGCGTGCTATGTGCTGTGCATGGACGGGCAACTGGACGCCATCCAGTACATACCGCGCTTCGACACGGTGACCCTGCCGGAGTCGTCCCGCTGGCTGCTGGCCGCGGCGCTGGCGACGAACACGGCGGACCCGGCCCGGGTGAAGAAGTATCTGGAGACGGCTCCCAGCAAGCCCTTCGAGGAGAAGGAGTACGCGCAAACGCTGAACTCCGAGGTGCGCAACACAGCCGTGCGGCTCCTTGCGGGGACCCAGATGAACCTTCCGGCGGCCAAACTGCAGCCGCTGGTGAACACCCTGGCCGGCTGGATAGACAAGCACAGCTATTACGGCATGACCACCCATGACGCGGCGTTTGTGTTCGCGGCGCTTGGACAGTACATGGGCAAGACGCAGGCGGAGAAGGCCAACGCCTCGGCGCTGGTAACCGGCCCCGAGGGGGAGAAATCCCTGTCGGCGTTTGATGTCTATGAAGGCCGCGCCAAGGGCGCCGCGAAGGTGTTCCAGGTGCAGAACACGGGAACGGTCCCCATCATCGTGAACTTCATCTCCGAGGGCGTCCCGCTTCAGCCGCGCACCGAAGCGCTCTCCGAGGGCGGTTTGGGCGTTGCACGCTCGTTTGTGACCGATCACGGGACCCCAGTCGAGAAGGATGCGCCCTTCGCGCATGGTGGGATGTATCTGGTGGACCTGAAACTCTCGCTGGAGTCGTCGCGGGAGAACATTGTCGTTTCCGACCTGCTTCCGGCCGGTCTTGAAGTGGCCAATCCGCGGCTTGACGCCGATGCCGTGGCGGCACTGGGTCTGGGCAAGGCGGAGTCCTCGGAGGACACGGCCAAGGAAAACAAGGACGACACCGCCAAAAACGCGGACAATACCGGTGGCGACGCCGAGGGCGGAGACGAGGGTAACGGCGAGGGCGGCAATCCATCCACGCCCACCCCGCCCGAGGAAAGCACCCAGAAGAATGCCGGTGTGACGCCGACCTTCCTTGAGGTGCGTGATGATCGGTTGGTGCTGGCGTTTGGCAAGCTGGAGGCGGGCGAGCACCATTTCTATTACGCCGTGCGCGCCATCTCGCCGGGTACCTTCCGGCAGCCTGCGGCCGTTTCGGAATGCATGTACGACCCGACCGTCCGCGCCGCGACGGTGGACAGCACCGTCAAGGTGGAATGAATCCAGGGCGGCAGAGCCGAAACCAGGGAATCCAGAATTCAGAAGCCAGGATTCAGAAGAAGGCAGAGCACTGAAAACAGAAGACAACGGCAGACAGGAATGTCTGCCCCACATTGACACGCCGAATGGTGCGAAGTGTCCGGCAGGGATGCCGGCGCTCCCAGTGGCGCTCCGGGCGGCGGTTTTGCTGGCGCTGTTTGCGTTGGCGGCGTGGCTCGGTGGGGAACGGTTGTGCTCTGCCGGACTTGGGCTGGTGGGGCGGTGCGCACCGGCGCTGGACCCCGCAGGCTATCTGGCCGTTGGCCGATCTGGGGAAGTGCAGGACCGTCATGGCGCCCTGCTCTATGCCTTCACCGGCAAGGACGGGCAGTGGTGCTTCCCGCGCAGCCTGGACCAGATAAGCCCGCGGCTCGTCCATGCCACGCTTGCGGCGGAGGACCGGCGTTTCTATGCGCATCCGGGCGTGGACCCCATGGCGGCACTGCGCGCCCTGTGGCAGAACGCAACGCGGGGACGGGTCGCGTCCGGCGCGTCCACGGTGACCATGCAGTTGGTGAAACGTGCCGAGGCCACGCCCCGATCGATGCGGGGCAAGCTGGGACAGATGCTCGCCGCATTGCGCCTGGAACGCAGCGCGGACAAGCGGCAGATTCTGGAGACCTATCTGAACTCCGCGCCCTACGGCGGCAATCTGGTGGGCGTTGAGGCGGCTTCGCGCCGTTGGTTCGGCAAGCCCGCCTCCGAACTGGTTTTGTCCGAGGCGGCGCTGCTCGCGGGACTGCCCAAGTCGCCGACGGCGCTCAATCCATTGCGTCATCCCGAGCGGGCACTGGCCCGGCGCAATCTGGTGCTGTCGCAGATGCGCGGGGCCGGGTTCATTGACGGGGTGGAGTATGAGCAGGCCGCCGCCGCGCCGCTGGGTGTGGAATGGCATGCGCTGCCGCACCAGGCGCCCCATCTGGCCATGCGCCTGCACGCCGAGGCGGTGGCCAAGGGCGCGGTGCGCACCACGCTGGACGCGGAATTGCAGGGGCGCGTGCAGGCCATGGCGACGCGGCAGCTCCAGCGTTTCAACGGCGAAGTCACCAACGTTGCTGTGATGGTGCTGGACGTGTGGGAGGGGACCGTGCTCGCGCGGGTGGGGTCCGCCGATTTCTTCAGCAGGGACATCGCCGGGCAGGTGGACCTGTGCCGCGCGCCCCGGTCGCCCGGCTCCACGCTCAAACCGTTCACCTACGCCCTTGCGCTGGAGATGCAGAAGGCCTATCCCACGGAGCAACTGCTCGACGGCACGCTCGACTATGGCGGCTATAATCCCGCGAATTTCGACGGCAGCCACAACGGCCTCGTCTCCGCGACGGAGGCGCTGCGGCTGTCGCTCAATGTGCCGGCCGTCATGCTGCTTGACCGCGTGGGCGTGGATCCATTGTGCGCGTTCTTGCGGAAGGCCGGGTTCAGGACCCTGAACCGGCCCGCCGCGGACTACGGTTTGGGCCTGACCATCGGCGACTGCGAGGTCACGCTGGAGTCGCTCGCGGGTGCGTATCTGATGCTGGCGCGACTGGGGGAGTATCAGTTGCCGTTGTTTCAGGCAGATGGGACTTATGGGAAGACTGGGATTGTGAATGCCCAGAACAAGTCCCCTCTTGCCAGCGACGGTCCGCCCGCACCTGTACGGCTGCTTTCGCGGGGAACGGCGCTGGCGCTCTATCAAATGCTGGATCAGCCGTTTCCGGCCGAATTGGACCGGAATTTGGTGAGCACGGGCGGATACACGCCGCGGGTCTGCTGGAAGACCGGCACGTCCAGCGGGCTGCACGATGCCTGGGGCGTGGCATTCAACCGGCACTACCTTGTGGCCGTGTGGATGGGCAACAGCAACGGCCGGTCATCACGGCGGCTTGTGGGCGCACAGGCCGCGCTGCCGCTTGCCGCGCAGGTGTTTCGCGGCCTGCCGCAAAAGTCTGAATCGGCCTGGCCCGATGCGGGCAATGACCTCGTCAGCGTCAAGGTGTGCTCCGTCACTGGTCTGCCTGCATCACCCAGTTGCGCCGCCACCGAATCCGCATGGTTTCCGGCCAGCCAGTACCTGCACCGGCGCTGTGCGGTCCACCAGCCCGGCGCTGATGGAAAGGGGACGCAGTCCTGGCCGGCCGATGCGCGCCACTGGGACCTTGCGGCCGTGCCGCGCAGGAAGGCCCTTGACGGGGAAAACGCGAAGGACGGCGACGGGGGAGAGGCTGCCGGTGCGAACAAGGCGCTTGCCATCACGTCGCCTGCGGACAACAGCGAGTTTGTGCTGACGGGCGAGTCCAACGGTGACAAGATCCCGTTGTCCTGCTCCCTGGACAGCGCGGGCAGCACGACGCAATGGTATTTGGATGACCGGTATGTCGGGGCGTCCGCGGCCAGTCAGCCGCTGTACATGGCGCTCACGGCAGGAACGCACCGGGTCAGTTGCATGGATTCACGCGGAAACACGGCGGAGGCAACGTTTACGGTGCGGGGCGGTTGACGGGGAACGGCGACCGGGTTGGCCTTGACGGCCATGGACGATATGGACGATATGGACGGGGTGGACGGGGTGGACGGGGTGGACGGGGTGGTGGACTTGACCGGGCGGATGACTTGGATGTAAGTCCGTGGAGTCCTTGTTGTCCATGGCTTTGGGTGAGTTTGCACAATTCAATCGTGCATTCACCGCCAAGGATGGTCAGGCGCTCAGCGGGCGATGGAACCTGGGGGCAGGGAAATGCCTGAACCAACCGACGGGGTGAGGGCCGGAATGACGCGCGTGTCGATGGTAATGTCCTCGCGGGGGTACATGCGGTTCATGCCGGACATGCCTGAGGCGCCATTCTCGGATATCACATAGCCCTCCTTGTATTTTGTGTAATCCAAGGGCTTCCCGGACGACGGATGCACGGGGATTTTGGAAAGATACTGCGGAAGCAGTTCGTCCAGTTTTTCGGGATAGTCCCCGTGGTCCTTTCGGAACGCCTCTACCCGCACGGCAAGTGCCGCAACTATTCTGCGCCCTTCAAGCACGGATCTCACGTTCATGAGGGCCATTTCGAAGTACAAGAATTTGGGGCCGAAGATGCCGCCCTCGCCGGCAATCTTGCGAATCGCTGCCGGGAATTCACCGAGCGGGCCGTTTACTGCCCCGCGTATGGCCGTTTCCTGCTCTGCCAAAATCCGCGCATCCCGGCGCGCGGTCCGGGTCACCATGGCCATGATCAGGCGATGGCCCATGTCCAGGTCCGACGGCACCTGCGTGCCCTCCAACAGATCATCCAGCATCATGCAGTATGCGAAGAGCAACTGCGACCGGTCCGAAGGCTCGTCCAGCACCGGGCGGGTCATATCGAGCAGCGCATCGAGGGATTCATTGCGGTCCACGGCGTATTTCGCGAGCACCGGAGCTGTCGTCCAGGGAGATTCGTCGCTGAGACTCAGCCCGAACCTGAAAAAGCCTTCCCGGCCGGCAGGGTGGTTGGAATTGCCGACATGCAGGTCGAAGGAGCCCGATTCTTCGAGCTTGCGGCCAATCGCGATGGCGCTCTGAAGCATGGCCACAGCCTTCGCGGTGTCACCGGTTATGATGCTGTCGTATCGGGCGAACGCGCACAGGCGGCGGACGAGATTGTTCACGGGCGCCAACGGATCGGGCTGTCTGGAGTCCCCCACAATGGACACGCTGCTGCGGAAAATGAAGGGTTTGGCCAGGGCCGTCTGGACCGCGGGCAGGACAGCGTCCGTCTTGTCCATATACTCTTTGAAGCGGGGATCATCGTTTGGGCAGAAGGAGTTCGCGCCCATGTACCGCCCCAGCGCATCGGAGGTTTCCAGGGGATTCTGGGGGTTCATGGGCCGCCGCAAACTGAGCTTGCCCGTTCTCAGCAGGTCCTCGCACTGCGGCACCGGCCCGAGCCCCTCCAGCGCTTTGCAGGCGTCGAGCAGGTCGGAAAACCCGTTGCCCGTCACGTCGGCGCGGTGTTCGAGGAACTTGGCCCGCTCCTCCGGCATCAGCACGGGCACCACCCCTCCCTGCACAATGCCGACAAAGGCAATCATCCCGCCCAGCGCCACCAGGGCGAGCAGGATGAGCAGCAGGTTGCGCCGAATGTCGCGCCTTGCGCGGCTGCCCATGATCAGCTCCCCGCCGCCTGCCCGGTGCCGTATTCGCGGCGGCGCACGGCGATGATGCTGGACACAAGGAATGCCCCGGTCACCAGAAGAATTATGATCACGGCCCGGGTGGCGGTGACCGCGAACACCTGCTTTTGGAAGGTGCCCAGGGCGGTCTGCACCTCCACGACATTGCGCTGCGTCGCCAGTGCGGGATACAGCGCCTCCACATACTTGGCTATGGTGAGGAAATCGACCACGCCCGGGATAATCAGGGCAATCTTCTGCCATCCGTAGAGCAGCAGCACGCCGTACACAATCGGCCGCTTGGTGAAAACGCCGAGAAACACGGCGAGCGCGCCGTACGCGGTCAGCGCCGCGAGGGCGACCAGAATGTAATGGCCCAGCAGCAGCAGGTCGTTTGTGTTGGTCAGGCTGAGTTTTGACAACGTTGCCGACGCGGCGAAGGTCATGGCGATGGACAGGCCGAGGATGGACGTCGCCACCAGCAGATAGGCCAGGAAGCGTCCCAGCACCCAGGCGGAGCGGGGGATGGGTCGGGTGAGCACGTAGGGGATGGTCTGGGTTTCGATGTCCTCGGCCACCAGCATGCTCGCGAAGAACAGCGCGAGCAGGGGCGCGAGCACGGGCATGTCCAACTGCTCGCACAGGCGCACAAAGATCACGTTGCCCTCGTCGGCAAAGGCCGCCTTTGACAGGAAGGCCAGCGCCAGCGGAATGAGCACGGGCATGAACGCGATGATGGCCGCGAGCGCAAAGCGCTTGCGGCGCATGATGATGGTCACGGCGTGCGCCGCGCTTCCCAGCACGGCATTGATGTAGCCAGCCCGCTTGGGGCGCGCCTCGGGGCGCAACAGCAGTGCGGCGGTCTCGTCGTGGTTCATGTCTTCCTGTTTCCCTTATTTCGTCAGATAGTCGAAAACGGCCTGGAGACTGTCGTCGGAGCATTCCATTGAGGTAATCGGCATCCGTCCCTCCAGCATCAGGTTGTTCAGTTTCTGATAGCAGCCGTTCGGGTCGCGTGTCCGCACGATGACCGCGTCTTTTTCCACCTCGATAATCATGATGCCCGGATCGCCCGCGAACTCGCGCGCCAGCGGGCGCGGGTCGGGGCTCTGGATGCGGACCGTGTGGGGATGGCGGTCAATCAGTTCGCGGATGTCGCGCACCCGGCCCTGGGCAATGAGCGCGCCGTTGTAGAGCAGTACCACGCTGTCGGTGATCCGCTCGATTTCATAGAGGATGTGGCTGCTCACGATGACCGAAAGCCCGGACTCGCCCAACTGCTGGATGAGCGAGTACATCTCGTCGCGGCCCTGGGGGTCCAGACCGTTCATGGGCTCGTCCAGAAAGAGCAGTTCGGGATGGGACGAAAGCGCCTGGGCGATCTTGATGCGCTGGCGCATGCCCTTGCTGTACTCCTCGATCGGGTCGTGCATGCGCCCGGTCATGCGCACCATCTCGCAGGCCTCCTCCGCCTTGACGGCCGCCGTGCGGGAACCCATGCCCCAGTACCGGTTGAGCCAGTAGACGAACTCAAAGCCTGTGGTGTTGTCGTAGAAGTTGTCGATCTCGGGGCAGTATCCGATGCGCTGAAGCACGCGCATGTTGTTTCGGGGCCGTTCGCCCAGCACGCGCACCCCGCCGCGGCTCGGTCCGTGCAGGCCCAGCGCGAGTTTGATGAAGGTGCTTTTGCCCGCGCCGTTGGGCCCCAGCAGGCCGGTGACCCCCGGCTCAATCACGAGGTCCAGGTTGTTGATTGCCATCACCTCGCCAAACCACTTGGACAGGGAATGTGCCTCGATAATCGCGCTCATGCCGCCACCTCCGCGCGCCGTGCGCGCCACATGATGATCCACAGCGCAATCAGGCAGACCACCCCCACATACGCAAGCGACCATTCCCAGCGCAGCTCAAAGTAGAGGCGCGTTTCCTGGAAGAACTGCTGCCCGATCCGGTCGAGCGCCATCGGAAACGACAGCACCATGTAGTTTCTTTCCCGCAGGGCGCCGGCAAGCAGACCGGCCATGGTTGAATTGGCGATGAGCAGCATGAACACCGTGATGGCCGCATAGTTCTGGCCGGGCATCAGCGCCGAACAGGCGAGGATGCTCAGGGCGGTGGGAATCACGACGGCCAAAGAAAAGCCGATCGCGGCGCCGCCCCAGAACAGGGAGTCTTTCAGTGTCTGCATGCCGGGCAGCAGCAGGTTGTGCTGCACGAGCACCAGAACCACGGGAAGGGCGGTGAGCGCCAGGCCGAGCAGGATGAGAGCCAGCACCTTGCCGAGCACGTAGTCGTACCAGCGCAGCGGCTTGGAGAAGTAGATCTCCATCAGGTTGTTGCGGATGTCGTTGCATATCATGCCCGACCCCGCGTAAAGCAGTGTGATGAACATGAGCGGCGTCTGGAGCCGGACGAAGTCAAAGAACATCTTGCCGTTCACCACGATGACCTCTATCTGCTTGAGCAGCGGGGCCATGGGGTGGTTGGGGTCCTGCACGATCACGTCGTAGCCGACCACCTGCAGGACCCGGAAGATCACATGCAGTCCGGCCAGCAGCACGAGCATCTTGAAGATGCGCGAGCGCGACAGCACGCGGAATTCCTGCTCGACCACGATCCACCACCGGAACTGGTGCCGCAGCCCGCCCTCGTAGTTTCGGTATGTTTGCTCATAGACAGGCACAGATCAGCCCTCCCCGATCGCTTCGATGAACGCCTCTTCCAATGACTGTCGCGACGGCCGGAAATGACGCACCTGCGTCCCCACCGATCTCGCGGTTTCAAACAGATCGCCCGTACACATGTCCTCCGGCAGGGTCACCAGGAGATTGCCGGACGGCTGGATCTTCACCCACGTCACGCCGCGCGCGGACACGTTCGCCAAGAATTCCGGCTCCAGGTCGCGCAGCCGCATCTCGAAACGGTGGTCCTGCGGGGCCATCAGGTCGCTGAGCTGCCCGTCCCGGATCACCTTGCCGCGGTTGATCATCACCACCCGCTCGCACACGTGCTGCACGTCCGGCAGCAGGTGGGAGGAGAGGATGACGGTGACGCCGCGCCGCGAGGCGACCTCGCGGACCAGTTCCAGCATTTCGATGCGCCCGTCCGGGTCCAGGCCGTTGGTCGGCTCGTCCAGGAACAGGAGCTTGGGGTCATGCACCAGGGCTTGCGCCAGCTTGACCCGCTGCAGCATTCCGGTGGAGTAGGTCTCCATGTTCCGGTAGCGCGCCTCGCCGAGCCCCACGTAGTTCAGCACCTCGTGCGTGCGCTCCATGGCGTCCACCCGGGACATGCCGAAGAGCCGCCCGCAGTAGGTCAGGAAAGACACCGCGCTGATCTTCGGGCTCGACGCCTCGCGTTCGGGCATGTAGCCCATTTTCTGGCGCACCTGGAGTGCATTGTCCGGCAGGGCCAGTCCCATCACGCGCACGTGGCCCGATTCGGGCCGGATGAAGCCGAGCAGTGTCTTGATGATGGTGCTCTTGCCCGCGCCGTTGGGGCCGAGCAGACCGACCGCTCCCTCGGAGAGGGCGCATGTGACACCGTTGAGCGCGCGCAGACCGCCGTAGCTCACCACCAGATCTTCGAGTTCAATCAGGGCCATTTCCGCCTCGTTAGAAGTTTGAAATGTTCAGTTGCAGCGGAATCACCTGCGATTCCGCCACGGTCACCACCTGCGTGTGGACATAGCGCACCTGCAGCGGGTTCGGCCCGCCAAGTTCAAAGTAATACACGTCGAGCTGCCAGTCGCCCTGGGGCACGTCCTCGAGGGTGAAGGTGCCCATCGGGTTGATGCCGGTGCTCTGGTCCATCAGTTGCTGTATGTCGGCCATGCCGCCCAGCGGCACGGGGCTGCCGCCCGGCGCGTGCAGCACGACGCGTCCGCCCAGCATGCTGGTGGGTCCGGGGGCGCACTGACCCTCAATGCGGGCGCCGGTCTGGCTGCCAAAGTCGCAGCGCGCCGTCTGGCCTTCCTGGACGGTCACCTGCAGGCCGCGGGCACCGTAAATGCTGTTGATGTCGCCGCTGGAGATCTCGGTGACCATCGCCTGGTAGGTTCCGGTGGAGAGCCCGTCGACCATGTAATGCCCGCTCTGGTCGGTGGTGGCGTTCTTGGTGGCGCCGTTGCCCACCACCATGACCACCGCGCCCGCGGACACCTTGCCGTCGCGGTAGACATAGCCCTCGACGCCGCCGCCGGTGCTGAGGCGCACACGCACATTGTCCTGCTTGCCGCCCTGGGCGATGTCGATCACCTCGCTCGTTCCGGTGGCGTAGCGCGGGTGCTTGGCCACCACGATATAGGAGCTTGCGGCGAGGTTCTCAAAGAGGAAGGATCCGTCGGCGCCCACCTGCTGTGTTTTGGCGTTCTGGGGCGAGGCCATCATCATCATCGCCTCGGCGGGGCTGGCCGCCTCGATCAGGGTCACCTGGGCGCCCTGCACACTGGCGCCGTCGCCGGCGTAGACGGTGCCCGAAATGGTGCCGCCCTTGTTGTCCAGCACCAGCTTCACGCCGTCCATGACCTGGCCCGCCTGCACGTCCACCTCCATGCGCACGGGGGCGTAGCCCTCGGCCGTGGCCTCGAGCCGGTAGGCGCCTGCGTTGACGCTCATTTCAAAGCTGCCGTCGGGGTTGGAGAATGTCATCG
>CAIXUF010000230.1 GCA_903922535.1 Candidatus Hydrogenedentota bacterium | reverse complement strand
TCGAAGATGGTGAGCCGGTCCCACCGTCATTGACGCTTGACGCATACTGCGAAACGGTTGACGTGGCCTGAGTACCGGCGGCAGGAATTCGTTTCACATTTTGAGTCGATCGCATCAATACCGGGTTTTTCTGTCGGTCCGTAGGGCGGATTGCCGACGATTCCTGTGAGAACAGGACGTTCTCGCAGGAGAATTGCCATGGAAGGTCCCGGAGAGTACTTGCCCGATGTGACCGAGGGCATCACGCGGGTCGAAGATTTGCCCAAAGCCAGAATCGCCAACCAATCCCGCAACTACAAGCGTCGGCCGTGTCCGTCTTGTGATCGCTCGGCCTACCGTGACCGGGTGGTCACGCGTGTCCTGCACGATCTGGGTGACCTGAGGGCCAACCGCCCGGTAGATCTGAAGGTGATGTACTCCCAGCACTATTGTTCCCATTGCGACATCTACTTTAATGCCGAGATGGATGACTTGGCTCTGCCAAAGGCCCATTACACGCACCGGGTGGTTTCCATGGCGGTGCGGTTGGTGGTGGAGGATGGCTTGCCGTACCGCACGGCATCCTGGCATCTGTGGCGCGATCACCGGGTGTTCGTCCCGTTCGCCACGATCCAGAACTGGGTCGAGGCCGGGGGGAAAAAAGGCAGAGCAATACGTGGTCACGGCGTATCTGGACGAGGCGTTGGCCGGGTTCAGCGGGTACATCGCGGCCGACGAACTCTATGATGGCCCCTATTGCGTGCTGTCCATCGTGGACAACCGGAAGTTCCGGCGTCTGACCTACCAGGTCCTGGACCACAACCCCACCCACAAAGACATCCTCCGCTTCTTCAAGGCCTTTAAGCAGGAACTGGGCCGGCGTGGTCTGACCCTCCACGGCATCACGACGGACGGATCGCCCTTGTATCCCGTGCCCATACGTGAGGTGTTCGGCGATACGCCGCACCAGATCTGCGAGTTCCATGTCATCAAGGAACTCACCTTGGCGATTCTCCGTGCGGTGGCTCGGGAGCGCAAAGGCATGAAAGCCCGGATACCCCCATTGGGCCGGGGCCGGCCGTCCCGCAAGACGAACAAGATCGCTCGACGCCGCAAGCGGCTCGAACGTAAGATCACCGATCTCTTTGACCACCGGCACCTCTTCGTCAAGCACCATCTGACCCCGAACGAGAAGAGGACGCTCCGCCGCATCACCCGCGGCCTGCCTCATCTACGCAGGTTGCGCGAGATCATGGATGAGGCCTATCGCCTCTTCGATCGTCGCTGCCGAACGGACACCGCCCTGGAGAAACTGGCCCGCCTCCGCCGCCGCGTGCGACGCTTCAAAAGCGTGAGCCGAACCCTCAACAAGCTGTTCTCCGAGAACCTCGACAAGGCGTTGACATTTCTGGACGACGCTCTGCTGCCCTCCACCTCCAACGCCGTAGAACGCGGCAATCGTCGTCATCGCAAGATGCAGAAGACCGTCTACCGTGTACGAACCCAGGCCCAGATCAGCCGCCGCATCGCCGCCGACATGCAGCGAGAGGCCCAGACGATGGGACGAATCCAGACGACCCGGACACTCCACGAGGACCGGATGGAATGCCTGGAAGCCCGGTTTTGATGCTACAGTGTCCGAAAGTGGCGCAATTAGGCGGTCGCGACCATGATCTATCGGACGCTCGGACGTTCCAGTCACGGTTCGACTCCCGCCCGCCCGTGTGCCTCGCCGGCAGCACCGTCCGGCGGTCATCTGGGGCGGGCGGGGTTCAGT
>CAIXUF010000229.1 GCA_903922535.1 Candidatus Hydrogenedentota bacterium | reverse complement strand
GCCCAAAGCAGGATGCCGCGCCTACTTTTGCGCATAAGGCCTTTTTTATGCCGCGGTGGGGACGGTGACGATGCGGGAGACCTGATCGGGCGGAAGGTCGAGGAGGAAACCGCGGCGGGGCACGGATTTTATGATGCCGGACAACTCGGGGGCGACGCTGGCGATGCGCTTGAGCAGCAGGCTTTTCTGGAAGTGCATCTGGTTGTTCTCCACGATGGTCTCGCCCCAGACAGCACGGTAGATTTCCTCGTAGGGCACGCATTCGCCGGGCCGCGCGGCGAGCAGGCGCATGAGCCGGTACTGTTTGTCCTGAAGCGTTACGGTGATGCCGAGCACGCGGACTTCGTTGGGACGGCGGTCATCGACGACAAGCTTGGGCGGAGCGATGATCCGGGTGTCTGCGACGGTGCCGTCCGCGTCGGGATCGTTGTGTTCAGCCCAGGTGCGCAGCGCGAGTGCGGACGCTTCGGGCACGAACCGCGCCAGCACGGCGTCGGAGCTGCGGCACAGGGCGCGGGGGGTGTGCAGGCCCGCTTCGCACAGCGCGACGGCCGCCGCACGCGGCAGGCCGTTGGCGGCGTGGACCAGCGGCAGCGCCTCTTCGCGCAGGCCCAGCGCAAGCCGTTCGGCGAGCGCGGCGATGCGCGCGGCCATGGGCTGGGGCATGTCGAGCGCGTCGGCGACGGCGGCGGTGGCGTCAGCCAGCCACGCCAACTGGTCCGCCGCGGTGAGCACCTGCCCGGCGGCGGTGTCGAATTCGTCCTCCAGCGCGGGAAGGGACGCGTGGTCGATCCATGCGTTGAGAAAGAGCGCGGCCTTGATCGCGCGCACCTCGTCGAAGAAGGGCGTGAGACGGCAACAGCGCATGCGGTTGAGCGGCGTGTCGGCGGCGTTTTCCTGCGAGGCGGCGGCCAGTTTGAGCCGTCCCGGATAGTCGGCGTGCTCGTACTCGCGGGCCGAGAGCGACACGTGGCGCATGCGCCCGTCGGGCGTGAGCGCCAGCGCAAGAATCAGATCAAGGTCGAGCCATTCGCGCTGCCGTGACGCGCGCAGCCAGTGGCGGATTTCGAGGGCTGTGGCGATGGAAATGCCTTTGGCGGCCACGGCCCTGCCAAAGGTGGTCGCCTCGACGGGATCGTCCGGACCGGACTCGGCGGGCGCGCCCGGTTCCAGGCCGGCCAGGGGCCGCAACGCGCCCGCCTCCAGGCAGTGGTGCAGCGCCGCCTTGACGCGGTGCGCCGTTTCGCCGGGCAGATGGCGTCCCTGCCACTTCACCCGCGCCGACAACGTGCGATCGAAGAAGGCGGTCATCTCCGCCGCGGTGCGGCAGCAGCGCGACGCCGCAAGGCGCAATGCGTGATCCTCCAGCGGCGTGTGCGCCAGGGGCGGATCAAGCGGGGGGCGGCGGCCCTGCACGTAGCAGCGCCAGAGGCTGTCGGCGTCAAAAGGGGTGGCGGCCACGAGGATGGAGCGGCCGAAGCCCTGGCCCGCGCCGAAGCGTCCGGCGCGGCCGCTCATGTTTTCGTATTCACCGTGGTCGATGGGCGTTTTCCAGGGCAGGTCGAAACGCGAATCGTAGATCCATTTGTCGGCGCTCACGAACACGTTGGCCGCGGGCAGGTTCATGCCGACGGCCAGCGTGCCCGTGGACACCATCACCCGCGCCGCACCGCTGCGGAAGGCCTCCTCGGCCACGCCCCGCTCTTCGGGGGTGAGGTCGGTGTTGTGGAAGGCCACGCCGTTGGACAGCGTGTGCATGAGCGTGTCGCGGGCGCGGGTGGGCGGCAGGCCGCGCAGCGCGTCGGCCGCGTCGCGCGCGCCCGGCAGGCACAGCCGCGACGCGAGCAGTTCGGCGCCGCGCCGCGCCTCGTGCTTGGCCTTGACGAAGATGAGGCAATTCTCGCCGCCCTCGGCGAGGGCGCGCACGTTTTGCGCGAGCAATTCCCAAGAGGAGGCGCCATGGGTGTTGATCATCGGCTCCGCCCCCTCGGCGCCGTCGTTGTGCGTGCGGTAACGGTACTGCCCGTCGTGCAGCACGCCGTAGCGCAGTTCGACGGGGCGGCGGTCATGGGTGATCAGCCGCGCGTTCAACCATTCGGCCACGCGGTCGGCCTCGGGCATGACTGCCGACAGGCCGATGACGCGCCGCCCGGACGCGAGCAGCCGGGCCAGCAGCAGTTCCACGCCCGCGCCGCGCTCGGGGTCGCACAGCAGATCGAGTTCGTCGGCCACCACCAGCCCGATCTCGTTGAGCCGTTCGGGCCGCCAGGCCAGCAGTTGGGCAAACTTCTCATACACTGACACGGCAATGGAAAAGTTGCCCCGCTCGAAATCGCCGTCGAACTCGCGGTGCTCGCGCGTGGACACGATGACCTTGAGTCCCAGCGCGGCGTAGCGTTCGGCGAAGATCGCGTGTTTCTCCGAGGCCAACGCCTTGAGCGGCGCCAGGTACACCGCCTTGCGCCGCTGCGCCGCCACGGCCACGGCCGCCATCTCGCCCACGAAGGTTTTGCCCGAACTGGTCGGCGCCTGCACCAGCAGGTTTCCCCCGCCAAACAGGCCAAACTCGCACACTGCACGCGCCTGCAGCGGCAGGAGTTGATCCCCCTGCTTTTCGCGCCATGCCGCCACGGCCCGCTCCGGCGCGCCGTATCCGATTAACTGCGTCATGTCCATTGTTCCAACCCTCGGCAGGGGCCGCATCCTCTTTCGCGGCCCCAAGACCACATTGAATTATACTGAATAGATATTCAGTAGTCAAGTGAAAAAACGGGGGTGGTGGGCAATAAATAATTGACAATGAAAGACGAACTCGGGTTCGATCCGTAAGAGGGCATGGGAGTTATGGGAAGAAGGTGAAGTCTGGGACTCATGGGAGGGGGGAAGGGAAATTAACGCATAACTCCCATGACTCTCCTGGCTTTACTTCTCCCTCACACCTTCACAAAAATCTTCTTCCGGTAGAGGATATACAACGGCACCCACAGCATGGCGAAGGCGACCACGCAAACGATGAACTCCGCGGTGACAGAGGCATCTTCGGGCATGCGCGCAACCCACTTCACGATGTCCGCGAACTCGATGATGTGGGGCAGCATGTAGGCGACGATGGCGTTGGCGCCGACGACAACGAGCGGGAAGGCCAGTTTGCGGAAGCCCCACACGTCGATGACCAGGTAGAACAGCGCCAGCAGCAGGAAACTCCAGCCCGCGGCCCACAGCACCATGGAACTGGTCCACAGGTGCTTGATGATGGGGAAGTGGAAACTCCACAGGAACCCGCCGAGCAGGCAGCCCGCGCCCAGCGCGCACAGCACCGCGATGCGCCGTCCGGGCGTCCACTCCTTGACACGCAGCACCTGGCCGGCAAAGGAGCCCAGCAGCACCGACGCGCCGAAACCCAACCCCGGCAGTATCCACGCATAGGGGGTGCCGTCGCGGAAACGGCCCATCACGGTTTCGTCAATCCACAGGGCCAGGTTGGCGTGGGGTTCGAGCCAGCCCGCCGGGACACCCGGCGCGGGCACAAACATCATAAGCGCCCAGTAGAGCGCAAGCAGCCCCCCGCACAGGCCGATCTGTTTGCGCAGCGACAGGTGCAGGAACGCGATGGACGCGACAACATAACCCACGGCAATGGACTGGAGCGTGTTGGAAAACACATGCAGGTGCGCCGGGTTGTTGAGCAGGTTTCCCTGGGCAATCATTCCCAGTATCCACAACAGCACAAAGCGGCGCGCCATGCGCCGGTAAATCTTGCCGTAATCGTGCGTTTCGTCCAACCGCTTGGAATACGCGAAGGGGATCGACACGCCCGACAGGAACAGGAACAGGGGCATGATCAAATCCCACGCCACAAACCCCGTCCACTCCACATGCTCCATGTTGTAGGGCAGCCACCACGGCACCGGGTTCGGATGGCACAACCACGCGGCCAGTGACGCCACCACCCCTCCCCCGCCGGAAATCCAAAACATGTCGAACCCGCGCAACGCGTCAATGGACATCATGCGGGTTTTGATCGGCGCGGGCGCCGGTGCGGGTGAGGGTTCCGTAATGGGCAAAGACTGTGCTGCGTCTGACATGATGCTGTCCTTATGCTTAAGACCGGCGCACAGCCTAGCCCAAACCCCACCCGGCACTCAACACCGTTCCGTTTTTTTTTCACCCTTCACCCTTTACCCTTCACCTTCTGAATTTGCATTTTGCCCTGTTCCTGTTCTAAGATACGCCCCGCGCTCGAAGAGCGCATCCCACATCGCTTATATGCGCACCTGTAGCTCAATTGGATAGAGCGCTTGGCTACGGACCAAGAGGTTGGGGGTTCGAGTCCCTCCAGGTGCGCCATTTCTTTATCTGGACGCAATTCGTGTCCCTTTTCCCCCTGTCCCTTTTCCCCCCTTTTTCCTGATTCCCCCTGATTTCCCCCAGCTACCTGACCTATCCCCAGTTTTGCTTTCACGGCATTTTCAGTTGTAGTTTGACCACAACCGGCCAAGAAGCTGCTATCAACCTGATACGCACTTGTGGTCCGGTGGTTCGTTGGACACCTCTTTGAACGTACTGGAGCCGTGCAGAACACAAGAGAGACAAGTAATTCCCGTTCCTGTCCGACGACTTGTGGTCGAAATCGAAACTGGGGATAACTCAGCCCAGCTACCTCCCCGTTGACTTGTCTTTGGGGGGTACTGATATAATCAGATTTGAAGTGCAGTTTTACCAAATGTAGGAATTAAGATCGGGTGGCAATGCAAAAGGTAAAACGTTCAACAACTGGAATTTGGGGCCGTACCGTTACCTTGTTAACGGGGCGTGGTGCGGTTCTGCTTATGGCTATTTGGGAAACCGATCAAAGAAGTAATTCAATGGGGTGGACAACATGGGAATCACCGATATTTTTAAGATAAACGAGCTAAAGGCCCGGCTAGAGCAGGCGGAGAGTCAGCGCGATTCCTTTGCCAACGAATTTTCTCGCGCGCGAGGGGATCTGGAGAGCTTAAAGAAAGTCATCGCAGGAACGGAGCGCATGACGGCCTTTGAAGTTCAAAGGGTTATTAATGGGCTAACAGAGCGGAAGAAGGCGGTCGATGCCGAGATTGAAAGCCTGAAAGAGAAATATACGCGGATGCACGTCGCTTTCGAGCAGAAGGCAAAAGAACTCGATCAACAACTACGGGCATTGTCGCAGGACAGGTACCGCACAATTGAAGATCTAAACAATCAGATCGGACTAAAGAAGCAGGAGTTGGTCGTCTTGGATGACGCTATCCTGCTTCAATCCTACGGCTTCTATGAACCCCAGTACGATTTTCCCGATTCAGGCGGATTCAAGGCCAAGCTGGATGAGACTCGTGCTCTGCAGACTGAACTTGTAAAAGCTAATGCCGCTGTCGATTTCCCTTCCAACATGACGCTGAACAATGACAAGAAGGAAGGCGAGCGCATGATCAAGGAATATGTAAAACTGATCGTGCGGGCATTCAACAACGAGTGTGACACGAGCATAGGTGCTGTTAAGTTCAACAACATCACGTCGATCGAGAAGAAGATACGCAAAGCGTTCGAGACCCTGAACAAGTTGACCGCTCGCCTGAACATTGGAATCACAAATCGTTACCTGAATCTCAAACTACAAGAACTTTATCTTGTTCACGAGTACCAATTGAAGAGGCAGGATGAAAAAGAAGAGCAGAAGCGGATTCGCGATATCATGCGTGAGGAAGCCAAGCTGGCCAAAGAAATCGAGGAGGAACGTCTCAAGATTGAGAAAGAGGAGAAGCACTTCAACAAGGCACTGGAATCTATAGAACAGCGACTATCTTTGGCAACAACGGGTGCAGAACGCGAAGCATTGGAGCGCGAAAAAACCGTCATACAGAGGAAACTTGCGGAAACGGAAAAGAACAAGATGGACTTGGATTTCCGGGAGCAGAACACTAGGGCCGGGTACGTCTACATCATTTCCAATATTGGCTCATTTGGCCAGGATATCTACAAGATAGGCGTCACGCGCCGATTAGAACCCGAGGAGCGTGTGGACGAATTGGGTAACGCG